>JACDBR010000195.1 GCA_013694825.1 Solirubrobacterales bacterium | reverse complement strand
GCCCTGGAGTCCGCGCGGCCGTTTCGCGCTCCCCATCACACGATCTCGGCTGCGGGGCTGGTCGGCGGGGGCACGCCGCCGCGTGCCGGCGAGGTGACCCTGGCCCACCGCGGCGTCCTCTTCCTCGACGAGCTGGGCGAGTTCTCGCGCGAGGCTCTCGAGGCGCTGCGGGGACCGCTCGAGGATCGCTCGGTGACGATCGCGCGCGCCCGTTCGAGCGTTGAGTTCCCGTGCTCGTTTGCGCTCGTCGCCGCCGCCAACCCCTGTCCCTGCGGGCGCGGGCCAGACTCAGGCGAGTGCGAGTGCCCGCCCGGGGCCGTTCGGCGCTACCGGGCGCGGCTTTCAGGCCCGCTGGCCGACCGCATGGACATCTCGATCGCAATCGGGCAGCCGAGCGCCGCCCAGATGGCGGGCATCTCGGGCGAGGGCTCGGGGGCGGTTCGCGATCGGGTGATCGCAGCTCGGCGGCGCCAGGCAGAGCGACTCGGCGTCGGTAGGACGAACGCCGGCCTCACGCCCGCCGAGCTTCGCTCGACGCTGGAGCTCGACCATGAGGCACGCAAGCTGGTGCGTGACGGGTTCGAATCGCTTCGGCTCAGCGGACGCGGGCACGACCGTGCCCTGCGCCTGGCGCGGACGATCGCCGACCTCGCTGCCAGCGACCGCGTCGAAGCACGCCACATAGGAGAGGCGCTCATGCTCCGATCGCAGGAGCCGCGCCGATGAGCGCCGGCTGGCAGATCGCGCTGGGCTCGCCGGACTATCCGGCGGGCCTCCGCGACCTCGAGCAGCGTCCCGAGGTCGCGGGACCGGCCCCGCCGCGGCTCTGGGGGATCGGCGACCGGACGCTGCTGAGCGACCGCGACCAGGCCCTCGTCGTGACGATCGTCGGCTCGCGGCGCGCCAGCGTCTACGGGGTCACGATGGCCGAGGAGCTCGGCTTCGGGCTCGCCGAGGCGGGACTGCTGGTCGTCAGCGGGATGGCCAACGGGATCGATGCTGCGGCACATCGCGGAGCGCTCGAAGCCGGCAAGTCCACCGTCGCCGTGCTGGCCGGCGGTCCCGACGTTCCGTATCCGGCCTCCCAGCGCGACCTGCACCGGCGCTTGGTCCGGCGCGGAGCCGTGGTCGGCGAGCGCCGGCCCGGAACGGCTGCGCCCGGGCCGTGGGCCTTCGCCCATCGAAACAGGATCATGGCGGCGATGGCCGAGACGACGGTCGTCGTGGAGGCGGCCGAGCGCTCGGGCTCGCTGATCAGCGCCCGGGTGGCGATGGAGCTCGGTCGACGGGTCTGCTGCGTGCCCGGCCGGCTCACCGCGAGCCTTGCCGCCGGGCCCCATGGGCTGATCCGCGACGGAGCCGAGCTGATCCGGGGCGTCGAGGATGTGCTCGACGGCGCGATCTCGATCGGCGCGTTGTCGGCCAGGCGACCGGGCCCAGCGCTCGAGGCGGAGCTGGCCGAGGTGCTCTCCCTGGTCGAGCAGGGGCGCTCGACCCCCGACGCGATCGCCTCGGCCGCCACGCTGTCGCCTTCGTCCGTCGCGGTCGCCCTCGTCCGGCTCGAGCTGCTCGGATACCTGCGCTGCGACTCGATCGGGCGCTACGAACGGACCTCGCTCTCCGCCCGCGCCGCCTAGGCCGAGCGAGACGGCTCGTCGCGCGAGGCGCCTAGGCTCTGGCAAATGGCGGCCAACGACCTGCGACCCCCCGTATGCCTCTCGATCGCCGGATCGGACTCCGGCGGTGGAGCCGGAATCCAGGCCGACCTCAAGGCTTTCGCGCGCTGCGGCGTCCACGGGACCAGCGCGATCACGGCGCTGACCGCGCAGAACACCCTCGCGGTCGAGTCAATTTTCCCGGTCGAGCCAGGCTTCCTGGAGGCCCAGGTGCGTGTCGTCGTCGACGACATCGGGGTCGATGCCATCAAGGTCGGGATGCTGGGCGACGCGGCCACGATCGCCGCCGTCGCTCGGGCGCTCGAAGCGTGCGCCGGACCCCCGGTGGTGGTCGATCCGGTGATGGTCGCCGAGAGCGGCGCCCCGCTGCTCGAGCCCCAGGCGGAGGGTGCCCTCGTCGAGCAGATCCTGCCGCTGGCGACCGTCATCACCCCGAACCTCGCCGAGGCGCGGCGGCTCGCCGGGGCGAGCGAAGGTGCGTTGGAGGCCGAGGCGCTGGCCGCTTCGATCCGCATGCTCGGACCGGGCGCAGTGCTCGTCACCGGTGGGCACGCCGAGGACGGCAA
Source organism: Solirubrobacterales bacterium (assembly GCA_013694825.1). Lineage (GTDB taxonomy): Bacteria > Actinomycetota > Thermoleophilia > Solirubrobacterales > 70-9 > JACDBR01. The sequence continues at coordinate 651 of JACDBR010000195.1, read as the reverse complement.
CGACGTCCTGGTCGATGGGTCGGGCGCCGTGACCCGGATCGGTGGCCCACGCCATCCCTCCGGCGCAGCGCACGGCTCGGGCTGCACCCACTCATCCGCGCTGGCGGCCTTTCTCGCCCACGGACTGGAGTTGGTGGAGGCCGCCCGCTGGGCGCGGGTGATCGCCGCCGAGGCGGTCGAGCAGGGCCTGAGCTCGCTCGGTGGGGGGGCCGGCCCGGTCGACGTGCTCGGGCTCGGACGGATCAGGGCCGGGGCGCTGGGGCCGTTGCCTCCGCTGGCGTTTGCGCCGCTGGCATAATCGCTCGCGTGAAGCTCGTCCGAATGAAGCCCGGGCACGGTGATGTCCTGCTCGCCGAGGGAGACCCCGAGCTGGCCGGCGACGAGCAAAGATTGGTCGACGAGTTTCGCCGCCAGCTCGATCTCGGTATGTGGGCCGCAGTCCCGAGTTCGGACGACGGCCGCCACGAGGCGCAGATGGTGCGCGATTTCGCCGAGGTTCCGAGGGACGCCGAACGGATCGTCTTCTTCCCGCGCGCCGCCGGCGGGTGAGCGAGCGAGGAGTGCGGTGAGCATCGCGGTCATCGTCGCGCTCGTTGCGCTCGGCACGCTGATCGCGATCGCCTCCGCGAGCGAGCGTCGCCGGCCACGCCC
>JACDBR010000156.1 GCA_013694825.1 Solirubrobacterales bacterium | reverse complement strand
GCTCCGGCCGTTCCTCGAAGGCAGCATCAGCGGCGGCCCGCGCGGCGAGCGCGTATGCCAAGCCCGAGGGGGAGCGCAGGTTGTCCTCGAGCACCCGCAGGACGCCGTCGGCGCCGCGGACGAAGTCGAAGCCGACCAGCGGCGCGTGGCCGCCCAGCGCCTCGACCCCGCGAAGCACCGGCTGGTGATGCTCGGCGAGCTCGATGGCGGCGGCCGGGACCACGCCCTCGGCGACGATGCGGCGCCCGCCGGCGACGTCGGCAAGGAAGGCGTTCAGCGCCCGCGAGCGCTGGCGCATCCCCCTCACCAGGCCAGCCCACTCGGCGCCCGCAATCAGGCGCGGGATCGGGTCGAGGAAGGTCTGCCCGCGGCGGCCGCCGAAGGTCACGTCGTGGTCGGCAAGGCGTCGCTGGACGGCGACCTCGAGCTCGCCGAGGTCGACCCTGCCAAGGGCCTCGAGCAGCGCCGCGTAGGCCGGGCGCATCTCGCCCTCGGCCGTGATCGCCTCGTCGTAGTGATCGGGCACGTAGGGAGCCCGCGGGCTCTCGTGGTGATGTAGGGCGCCGGAGGTCGAAGCCGCCGAAACGCTACCGCCGGGGGGTGGTCGGGGCACTCGAAGGTGCGTGCCTTTCTCAGCGCCAGCCTGAGCCGCGATTCAGCGGTAGCCGCGGGGCAGGGTTGAGGCCGCCCGCAAGGGGAACGATGGCTCGCGTGAACGGCCCGCACAGGATCTCGCGCTTCGGCCTCGTCAACGCCTACCTGGTCGAGGAGGATGACGGCCTGACGCTGGTCGACACGGCGATTCCGCGCAGCGCCAAGGCCCTGCTGGAGGCAGCGCAGGAGCTCGGCAAGCCGATCGTCCGCGTTGTCCTGTCCCATGCCCACGGCGACCACGTCGGCTCGCTCGACGCGATCCGCGAGGCAATCCCGCGGGTGGAGGTCTCGATCTCGGCACGCGAGTCGCGCCTGCTTCGGGTCGACAAGAGCCTCGACCCCGGCGAGCCCGAGGGCAAGCTCCGCGGCTCCTATCCCGGTGTGAGGAGCACCCCCGACCGTCTGCTCGAGCCGGGTGACCGGGTCGGCTCGCTCGAGGCCCACGCCGCTCCCGGGCACACTCCCGGCCAACTCGCCTTCCTGGACGTTCGCGACCGCTCGCTCTATTGCGGCGACGCCTTCTCGACCCTGGGCGGCGTGGCGACCTCGGCCAAGCCCAACCCGCGCTTTCCACTTCCGGCCCTGTCGACATGGCACCGGCCGACCGCGCTACGGAGCGCCGGCCGGCTGCGCGCGCTCGAGCCCACGCGCCTGGCACCGGGCCACGGCAAGGTGATCGAGGGCCCCGGCGCCGCGATGGACGCCGCGATCTCCCGCGGCTCCTGACGCTACCCCCCGTACACCGCGGACAAGGAGACCGGCCCTATCCTTGGCCGCACGGATAAACGCCCCTGGGCTGGGCGACATAGCCTTCCCGGGCTCCGTGAAAAACGAACTGACTCGAAGGCGCGGCTCCAACGGGGGCCGCTCCGCCGTGTCTACGAGGAGGACCAAACCGACGTGAAGATTCGCCAGGAGAACGTCAGCGCCACGAAGTGGGACTCGAACGGAAGCGAGCTGGGTTCCGCCGACCTGCGCGAGCATTCGAGCCACCCGTTCGGCGCCAACGTCTTCTCGCCCGCGGTCCAGCAGGAGCGACTCTCCTCCGAGACCTACAGCAAGCTTCAGGAGACCCTCGCGACCGGGACCACGCTCGACCCGGCGCTGGCCGACGAGGTCGCCGAGGCGATGATGGCGTGGGCGCTCGAGCAGGGCGCGACGCACTTCACGCACGTCTTCCAGCCGCTCACCGGTCTGACCGCCGAGAAGCACGATTCCTTCTTCGACCCGGTCGGCGACGGCACCGCGCTCGCCAAATTCCGCGGCAAGGAGCTCGTCCAGGGCGAACCCGACGCCTCCTCGTTCCCGACCGGCGGGCTGCGCGCGACCTTCGAGGCCCGCGGCTACACGGCCTGGGACCCGACCAGCCCCGCCTTCCTGCTCGAGAATCCCAACGGGGCCCTGCTCTGCATACCGACCGCCTTCGCTTCGTGGACTGGCGAGGCGCTCGACGCCAAGATCCCGCTGCTGCGCTCTATGGACGCTCTCTCGCGCGCGGCTGTCCGCGCGCTCAAGCTGCTCGGCGACGAGCAGGCCCAGCGGGTCTTCACGACCGTCGGGCCCGAGCAGGAGTACTTCCTGATCGACGAGCAGTACTTCTACTCGCGCCCCGACCTGGTGACCACGGGCAGGACCCTGTTCGGCGCCAAGCCGCCGAAGGGCCACGAGCTCGACGACCACTACTTCGGCTCGATCCCCGAGCGCGTCCTCTCCTGCATGCTCGACGCGGAAGCCGAGCTGGCCAAGGTCGGCGTCCCGGTCAAGACCCGCCACAACGAGGTCGCGCCGTCGCAGTACGAGATCGCGCCGGTGTTCGAGAACTCCAACGTCGGCTCCGACCACCAGCAGCTGACGATGCAGATTCTCCAGAGCGTCGCCCGCAAGTACGGCCTGGTCTGCCTGCTGCACGAGAAGCCGTTCGCCGGCGTCAACGGCTCCGGCAAGCACAACAACTGGTCGATGAGCACCGACACCGGCCACAACCTGATGGACCCGGGGGCCACGCCGGCCGAGAACGTCAGCTTTATGTTCTTCTGCAGCGCGGTGATCCAGGCCGTCAACAAGCACCAGGGCCTACTGCGGGCCTCGGTCGCCAACCTCGGCCAAGACCACCGCCTGGGTGCCAACGAGGCGCCGCCAGCGATCATCTCGATCTTCCTCGGCGCCGAGCTCGACAGAGCCTTCGAGTCGATCACGACCGAGGGCAAGGACGCGACCACCGAGGGCTCGATGATGAACCTCGGGACCGCCGTCCTGCCCGAGTTGCCCAAGCACGGCGGCGATCGCAACCGCACCTCGCCCTTTGCCTTCACGGGCAACAAGTTCGAGTTCCGTGCGCTTGGCTCGAGCATGTCGCTGAGCTTCCCCAACACGGTCCTGAACACGACCGTCGCAGAGGCGATCGATGACCTCTCCGACCAGCTCGAAGCCAAGCTCTCGGGGGACGGCTCGGTAAACGACGCCGTCGCCGAGGTGGTCGCCGAGTCCTACAACGCCAACAAGCAGATCTGCTTCGGGGGCGACAACTACGACGAGGAGTGGCACGCCGAGGCCGAGCGGCGCGGGCTGAAGAACCTGCGCACCACGCCCGATGCGCTGCCCGAGGTGATCGCCCCGTCGACGGTCCAGGCGTTCGAGAACTACGGCGTGCTGAACGAGCGCGAGCTCGAGTCCCGCTACGAGGTCTGGCTCGAGCAGTACGCGGTCGGCGCCAACATCGAGGCCGAGACAGCCCGCGAGATGGCCCGCACGATGCTGCTGCCGGCGGCGCTCCGCCACCTGGCGATGATCGAGGGCGCCGGCGTCTCCTCTCTCTCGAGCGAGGCTCGGGCTCTGATCGACGAGTTCGCCGAGGCGATCGGCAAGCTCGAGCAGGCCAACGTCTACCCGGACGGGATAGAAGGCATGGAGCTGGCCGAGTTCGCCCGCGACTCGCAGCTCGCGGCGATGGCCGATGTCCGTGAGGTCGCCGACCGTCTGGAGAAGGTCGTTGCCGACGACATCTGGCCGCTCTCGAAGTACTCCGAGATCCTGTTCATCAAGTAGGCGTGCGGGAGAACGCCGGCGCGCGCGGCTACGGTCCCACCCCACCTCTTTCCCTGGGCGTCGATTAGTTTGGGGCCGAGACGCGGTCTCAGCTCGCGTACAAGGCAAATCGCCCGCCGGAGTCGCCGGCGCGAGAGGGAGGGACAGCAATGGGACGACCGGTCGTTCACTTCGAGGTCATGGGCAAGGACGGGCCTAAGCTGCGCGGCTACTACTCCGAGCTCTTCGATTGGCAGATCAACGCCGACAACCCGATGGGCTACGGCACGATCCAGCGCGACGGCAACACCACAGCCGAGGGCGCCGGGATCGGCGGCGGCGTCGGCCAGATGCCCGAGGGCCACGACGGTCACGTCACCTTCTACGTCCAGGTTCCCGACGTCGAGGCGGCGCTCGTGAAGGCTGAGGAGTTGGGCGGCACCAGGGTGATGGGACCCGACGAAGTTCCCGGGATGGGAATCGTCCTCGGCTTCCTCAGCGATCCCGAGGGCAATCGAGTCGGCTTGATCCAGGGCGACGACTAGCGGCGGGAGGCCTGAGCCGGCGTCGAGCTCTCACGGCGGCTAGGCGGGCTTGAGGCCTGGTCGAGCCGCTCGAGCTCGGGGCCGCTCAGCTCGAGGGCGGCCATCGGCAGGATCTCCGCGAGCTGGGCGGCGTTGCGGGCGCTGGCGATCGGGCTCGCGACCGTCGGCTGGGCGCGAAGCCAGGCCAGGGC
>JACDBR010000096.1 GCA_013694825.1 Solirubrobacterales bacterium | reverse complement strand
GCACCGTGCTGCGGCTGAATGGATCGAGTCGCTCGGCCGCCCCGAGGATCACGCCGACCTGCTCGCCCAGCACTACCTGTCGGCGCTCGAGCTGGCTCGCGCGGCGGGGATCGATCCGGGTGAGTTCGCGGGACCGGCTGCGACCGCGCTGCAGCGGGCGGGCGACCGGGCCTTCGCGCTCAACGCCTTTCCGGCCGCGGCGCGCTTCTACGAGGAGGCGCTCGAGCTCGGCGTGGACGAGCACGAGCGGCCGCGGGTGCTGTTCCGACTCGGCGCAGCCTTCCATCTGGCGGACGACGAGCGCCGGATCGGGACGCTCGAAAGAGCCCGTGACGCGCTCCTTGCTGCCGGCGATCCGGAGAGCGCGGCCGAGGCGAGCCTGCTCCTCGCCGACGCGTGGTGGGTCCGCGGGGAGCGTGATCACTCGCGCGAGCACCTGGCGCGGGCGCAGGAGCTCGTGGGAGGGCGGCGAGCATCACCGGCTGCCGTCCGGGTGCTGGCGCAGGTTGGACGCTACCGCATGCTCGCCGACGAGCAAGAGGAGGCGATCGAGGCCGCTCGCCAGGCGCTGACGCTCGCCGATGAGCTCGGCATTGACGAGTCGCGTCCGCTCGCGCTGAACGTTCTGGGTACGTCGCGAGCCAATTTGGGCGACCTCGGTGGGATCGCCGATCTCGAACGCGCGATCGAGATCGCTACCGGCGCAAACGATCCCGAGGCCGCGCGAGCGTATAACAACCTCGGTACTGTGCTTTACGCGCAGGGCGACCTCCGCCGTAGCTTCGAGCTGTGGCGCGAGGGTAAGGAGGTCGCGGACCGGCTCGGCAATGCGACGGTCGGTCGCTACATCACCGGGGTCGTGATCTGGGCCGATCACGACACCGGGGAGTGGGACGAGGCGCTCCGGGCCGCGGAGGCTTTCATCGCCGAGTGCGAGGCCGGGTCGCCGCACTACCTCGAAGGAGACGCACAGGGCATCCGCGCGCGCATCCTGTTCGCCCGCGACGATGTCGGCAGTGCGCTCGCAGCCTCGGCCCGGGCGGTAGAACTGGGGCGTAAGGTCAAGGATCCCCAGGCATTGCGCTACGCTCTGGGAGCCCAGATGCGCATCAACGTGCGGCTGGGGCGCATCGCCGAGGCTCGGGCGGCTGCCCGTGAACTGCTCTCACTGGGTGGCATGATGTACGAGCTGGCGCTCGTTGCAGACTCTCTAGGTTTCCGCGACGAGGTCCGAGCGGCGATCGCGGAGCGGCCCGAGAACCGGTGGACACAGGTGGCGCGCTTGCTCCTCGACGGGCAGCTCGAGGATGCGGCCGACTTGCTCGAGCAGATCGGTGATCGGTCCTCGGCAGCCGACGTGGGGCTTCAGGCCGCGAAGGCGCTCGTCGCTCAGGGCCGACGCGTCGAGGCGGGTGCCCAGCTCGCGAAGGCGCTCGCCTTCTACCGCTCGGTCGGCGCGAAGCGCTACATCCGCGAGGCCGAGGAGTTGCTCGCTGCCACGGCGTGAGCGTCAGCCCGCCCCGGGTTGCACGCCAGGATGGCGTGTGAGAGCATCCCCGCCGTTTGCGGTCTGGGGTCCAATTCGGACGACAGGGTAAACGATGCGCCAGTTCCGTTTGATGCCGCTCCTCGTGCTCGCCCTCGTACTCGGTGCCGGCACCACGCCGGCCCTCGCCCACTATTCCGAGGGTCCCACCACTCTCGGCCATGAGCTCGCCGACGGCCCGATTCCGGATCCGGAAGGTGACGACCAGCATGGCGTCGACGCCGGCCACCTCCCGGCGTCGAGCTCGAACGTCGACCTGGTCGGGAAGCTGACGACGCTCACGAATCAGGACGGAGGCATCGCCGACGTTGCCGCCTTCGGCGACTACGCCTATCTCGCTGCTTTCAGACCGGAGTGCGTTTCTCGGGGCGGCGCCGGAACCGGCGTGCACGTCGTCGACATCTCGAACCCGGCCGCGCCGGCGAAGGTCGGATTCCTGGCTGCCGAAGCGAACTCCTACGTGGGCGAGGGCGTCCATGTGATGCGCTTCGGAACTCGCTCGATCCTCGTCCACAACAACGAGACGTGCAACAGCGCTGCGCCGGTCGTCTCGGGCTTCTCGGTATGGGACGTCACGAACCCGCTGTCGCCGGTCAAGCTCGGGCAGTTCGGTGACACGACGCCCGCGGTGTCACCGAACCAGACCTACCACACGACCCACTCCGTGCAGGGCTTTGTCTGGAACGACAAGGCGTACGCGGTCGCGCAGGACAACCAGGATCTCAAGGACGTGGACATCTTCGACATCACGCCGGCCATCCTCGGCACGGGCCCGGCGGTGCTGGTGGCCGAAGTCGGCCTGGAGGACTGGCCGGGGGCAATCAACTCCTTCGCGAACGGCCAGTCGGTCTTTCACCACGACATGCAGCAGAAGGTGATCGGCGGCCGCAACTTCCTGCTCGTGTCCTACTGGGACGCCGGACAGGTCCTGCTGAACATCGACGATCCGAGCAACCCCGTCTTCGTGACGGACTCGGACTTCACCTCGCCCGACCCGGAGTTCCCTTCGTTCACGACCCCGGAGGGCAACAGCCACCAGAGCTACTGGTCGCAGGACGGTCGATACCTGATCTCGACCGACGAGGATTTCTCGCCCTTGCGGGTGCTCTTCGAGATCACCAGCGGGCCCAATCGGGGTCAGTACGGCGCCGGACAGTTTTCGTGGACGGTGCCGGTTCCGGAGGGAGGCGTGACCGGAAGCACGGTGTTCGGAGGCTCCGGCTGCGTGGCTGATCTCAACGGCAACGGCGTGTCGGATCGCGTCGAGGTGCCGTCGGCCGCGACCTCGGGCGCCACAGTCGTTGTGTTCAGCCGCGGCTTCTGCACCTTCTCGGAGAAGGTGGAGACCGGTCAGCTGGCAGGCTATGGGACGGTGCTGATCGGCAACAGCCACGTCGCCTCGCGGAACGGGCTGCTGACCGACTCGTTCCTTTGCGGCGCCAAGGGTCACGAGTTCACGGTGACCGTGCATGGCCTCTGTACCGGCCATCGCGCGATGCACCTCCTGTTCGGAGACCCGCCGGCGTACAGCTCGCCCGAGGGGTATGGGGCCGGGGGCGACCTGCCGGGGATCGGCACGCTGGGCGCGAGCATCTCGGCCAGCACGGTGTTCGACGGCTGGGGCTACGTGCACCTGCACGACGCCACGCAGCCCGACCTGCCCGAGCTCGACACCTATGCGATTCCGGAGGCCAAGGATCCTGCGTACAAGTCGGGGTTCGGCAACCTCACCGTGCACGAGGTCAAGACCGACCCGCGTGCCGGCTTCAATCTCGCGTACTTCTCCTGGTACTCGGGCGGGCTGCGGGTCGCACGGTTCGGGACGGGCGGCTTGACCGAAGTCGGCCATTACATCGCGCCGGGCGGGAGCGACTTCTGGGGTGTCGTCCCGCTGTGCACCGGCCAGTGCCTGCTCAACGACCGGGACCGTGGGCGGGGTAAGCACAACAGCAAGCGGCCGCTGCTGCTGATGAGCGACCGCGACAGCGGACTCTGGATCCTCCGCTACACGGGCAAGGAGTAAGACGCCGGGGCGATCACGATCCGTCG
>JACDBR010000058.1 GCA_013694825.1 Solirubrobacterales bacterium | reverse complement strand
GTGCTCGCCTACCCGGGTGGTGAGCAGGAGGTCCACCGGCCGAGCTGGCGCGGCTCACGGGTCGAGCTGGGCGGGCGCCTGGGCTTCGCGCGGCTGGCGCTCGAACGAGCTGTCCCGGTGCTGCCGGTGGCCGCCTTCGGCGGTCAGGAGACCGCTCTCTTCCTCGGACCCGGGACGTGGCTGGCGGGTCCGCTCGGCCTTCACCGGCTGCTCGGCTCGCGGGTCGCGCCGCTGTCGGTGACGATCCCATGGGGCGTGACGATCGGCGACCCGCTCGGGCACCTACCGCTTCCGGCGAAGATCGCGATCGAGGTGCTGCCTGCGATCGTGCCCGGCACGAGCGAGTGGCCGGAGCGGCCGGAGCAGCTGTACGAGCTCGTCGAGCGCCGGCTCAGCCGCGCCGTCGCTCGACTGGCCGACGATCGGCGCTTGCCGCTGCTGGGCTAGGCGCTCCCGGCCGGAGACTCAGTCGAGCTCGCGCTTGAGCACCTTGCCGGTCGCGTTTCGCGGCAGCTCGTCGATGAACTCCACCTCACGAGGGACCTTGAAGTTCGAGAGGTTCGACTTGACGTGCTGCTTGGCCTCGTCGGCGTCGAGGCTGGCGCCGTCGCGGAGCACGACGAAGGCCTTCAGCCGCTGACCGAACTTCTCGTCGCTGACCCCGATCACGGCGACCTCCTTGACGGAGTCGTGGTCGGAGAGCAGGTCCTCGATTTCGCGGGGGAAGACGTTCTCGCCGCCCGAAACGATCATCTCGTTGTCGCGGCCATCGATGAACAGGCGGTCCTCGTCGTCCATGTGCCCCACGTCGCCCGAGGAGAGCAGGCCCTCGAGGTCGCCCTTGTTACCGCCGCCCGTGTAGCCCTCGAACGCCATCTCATTGCCGACGAAGATCCGGCCGGTCTCGCCGCTGGGCAGCTCTTGGTCGTCGGGATCGACGATCTTGACGACCGTGCCCCTCGGCGCGCGACCGGACGTGCCGGGGGCGGCGCGCAGGTCCTCGGGCGTGGCGATCGTCGCCCAGGCGACCTCGGTCGAGCCGTAGAGGTTGTAGAGGTTCTCGCCGAAGGTGTCCATCCACTTGGTCGCCAGCTCGCCCGGCAGCGCGGAGCCGCTGGCCGCCGTGACCTCGAGGTCGGCCAGCTCGTAGCCGTCGAGCACATCGCGCGGCAAATCGAGGATCCGCTGCATCATCACCGGCACGACGACGAGCGCGGCGGCCTCGCTGGAGGCCAGCAGCTCGAGCGTCGCCTCGGGATCGAAGCGACGCCGCAACCTGATCGTCGACTCGAGGGCCGTCGCCAGCGTGAAATGGGCAAAGCCCCACGAGTGGAACAGCGGCGCCGCAATCACCGTGCTCTGCCCGGCTTTCAGGGGGATGATCGAAAACAGCGCTGCGAGCGGGCCGAGCGAGCTCGGGGCCGAGCGCTGGGCGCCCTTCGGCGTACCGGTGGTGCCGGAGGTCAGGATGACGAAGCGCGGGTTCTCCCCGGGCGGGGCGAGATCGTCGGTCGACCCCGACTCGATCAGCGCCTCGAGCGGGTGATCGTCCTCGGCGCGCGACTCCGCCTCGGCGACCTGCCGCTCGCTCGGGTCGTCCTCGCCCCCCGCCTCCTGCTCACCCGATTCCTCGGCCTCGCCGGGAACGCCGTCGGCGGCCTCCTTTTCGGGCTCCCCCTCCCCGTCCTCGCGCCAGGCGACGTAGCGCTTGAGCTCATCGCCCGCCTCGGCCAGCAGGCCGGCGAACTCCTGGTCGTAGACGAGCGCCACGGGCTGCTCGCGCTCGACGACGCCCTTGAGCTGTGGCGCCGCGAAGGCGGTGTTCATGTAGAGCGCGGTGGCGCCGAGCTTGGCGGCGGCCAGGGTCGCCTCGACGAACCCCCTGTGGTTGCGGCACATGATCGCGATTCCGTCACCCTCGCCGATGCCCTCCTCGCGGAGCGCGTTGGCGAGGGCGTTGGTGCGCTCGTGGACCTGCGCGTAGCTGAGCTCCCCGAGCTCGTCGATCAGCATCGGGCGTTCGGGGTGCTTGATCGCCCCCACCGCCACCCCGGTGGCCGGCGAGGCCCCCCAGCGCAGCAGCGTCGTGCCCACCTTCAGCGCGGTCGAAGGGTCGGAGGGCTCGATTATGCCGGCGTCGTAGAGCGCCTTGAGCACGAAAGGGACCTCGGGCAGCGAGCCCAGCGGCCCGAGCTGGACCTTGCCGAGCAGCCCCGCGGCGCCGCCGACGGCGCTGCCGAACATGCCGCGAACCGAAGAGCCATCCCCCACGGCGCGCCACTCTATTCACAAGCGTCGAACGGGTGATGGCGGGCGGAAGCCGCCTCGGCGCGGCGGCTCGCCGAGCGCTGCAGCCGGGTCAGCGGCCCGGCTGGCCAGCGGACAGCTCGACCATCGCGACCGCGATGCAAGCGATTCCCTCACCCCTCCCGATCCAGCCCATGCCCTCGTTCGTCGTTGCCTTGACGCTCACCGGTGCGCCGAGCGCCGCCGCCAGCCCGCCTTCGATCTCGGCGCGATGGGGGCCGAGCTGCGGCGCCTCGGCGATCAGCGTCAGATCGGCGTTCAACGCCCTTCCGGGCAGCCGCTCGACCACCGCGCTGAGCAGCTCGATCGAGTCGGCGTCGCGCCAGCGCCCGTCGCTCGGCGGAAAGTGCTCGCCAATGTCTCCCATGCCCGCGGCGCCGAGCAGCGCGTCGGTCAGCGCGTGGGCTGCGACGTCGGCGTCGGAGTGTCCCTCGAGGCCGCGCTCGGCAGGGATCTCGACCCCGCCGAGGACCAGCCGGCGCCCGGCGGCAAAGCGATGGCTGTCGTAGCCGATCCCGACTCGAGGCACGGTGGTCAACCCAGCGACTCCAGGCACCGCTCGCGGTGCTCGAAGACGGCGACCTCGGTGACGCCCCAGCCCGCCATCGCCTCCAGCGCCCGTGAGTACTCGTAGCCGACCTCCTCAGGCCGATGGGCGTCGGAGGAGAGGCTGAAGACGGCTCCGGCGTCGACCAGCATCTCCGCCAGCTCATCGGAGGGATAAAGCTCCCCGGCGGGCTTGCGTAGGCCTGCTGTCGAGACCTCGACCGCGACCCCCGTCTCGGCAACCGCCTCGACGGCGGGCTCGTAGAAGAAGCGGCGGTCGCGTTCGGGAGCAGGCCGGGCCCGGCCCCAGACCTTGACCAGATCGGGGTGGGCGAGGACGTCGAAGAGGCCCGAGCGGGCGGCTTCGGCGAGCGTCTCGAAGTAGCGGCGCCAGACGAAGTCGGGGCTTGGCGAGCCCTCCCAGATGTCGAACCCGGGCTGGTCGACGGCGCGCTCTCCGAGGAAATGGACCGAGCCGATCACGTAGTCGGGTTCGAGCCGGTCGAGCAGGTTGGCGATCTGGTCCTCACGTCCCGGGACGAAGTCGGCCTCGATCCCCAGGCGCAGCCCGGCCTGGCGAACGAAGTCGGCGTAGGCGTCGAGATCGTCGACGGCGCTCGACTCCCACAGCGGGTGGCGCCAGATATCCAGCGCGGCCGTGAAGCGGTAGACGTGCTCGGCGATCCCGAGCTCGGCGATCCCGGCCTGGTCGGCCGCCGCCAGGTAGCGCTCCGCGTTGGCGGCGGTGAAGTAGCGCTCGGCGTCCGTGCCAGGGTCGTCGGGACGCAGATGGACGTGGAGATCGGTCAGCACAAGGTCATCATGCCGACCCCGAGCGGCGGAGGCCGGTGCCCGCGGTAGGGTCGCGCCGTGATCCATCTTCGGATCGTCGCCTCGACGGAGAAGGCCCAGCAGGCGCACGCGATCCTGGAGCGCTCGGCGAGCACCTCCAGCCTCATTCTGCTGAGCGGCGCCGCGACGAAGCCACACGGCGACCTGATCATGTGCGACGTGGCGCGCGAGGACGCCAGCGTGATCATCTCCGACCTGCGCAAGCTGGGGATCGGCGACGACGAGGGCTCGATCGTCCTCGACGACATCGAGTCGCAGATCTCGCAGGCCGCGGTGCGGGCTGAGAAGGCCGCTCGCGGGCTGCCCTCCGACGCCGTCGTCTGGGAGGAGATCGAATCGAGGACCTCCGAGGAGGTCGAGCTCTCGGCGACCTTCGTCGGCTTCATGGCGCTCGCCACGATGATCGCCGCCGTCGGCGTGCTGACCGATCAGATCGTCCTGATCATCGGAGCGATGGTCGTCGGACCCGAGTTCGGCCCGATCGCGGGCCTGGCAGTGGCGGTCGTGCAGCGCCGCGGCATGCTCGCGCGGCGCTCGCTGATCGCGCTGGCCGTGGGCTTTCCGGTCGCAATCACCGCCGCGGCCCTCGTCACCCTCGGCCTCGACCTAGCCGGACTCGTCTCCGCGGGCGTGATTGACGGGCGTACTCAAACGGCCTTCATCACCAATCCCGATGAGTTCAGCGTCGTCGTCGCCTGCCTGGCCGGGGTGGCCGGGATCCTCTCGCTGACGAGCGCCAAGTCGGGCGCGCTGGTCGGCGTGCTGATATCCGTGACGACGATTCCCGCGGCGGGCGCGATCGGCGTCGGAATCGCGCTGGGAGACGATCCCGTGTGGGTCGGTGCGCTGCAGCAGCTCTCGATCAACCTCGTCGCGATCTTCGTGACCTGCGTCGCGACGCTCAGCTTGGAACGCCTCAACTACGCCCGGCGCAAGCGCAGGCACGAACGCGAGGAGCCCGACCCCGAGCGAGCTTCGCCCGCATCGTCGGGGCGGGCCGAGACCCCCGAGACCGGCACCAAGGGCGTCCATGGATAGGCCGCCCGGACACGCTTCGGGCCTCGCCGCCAGGCCGGCCGCTCAGCTCGCCGCGATGCTCGGCGCCTTCGCGCTCGGCACGCTGATCGCCGAGCTCGCCGGTGCCGTCGACCTCGGCACGGCGCTCAGCTTCGGCGTGCTCGCCTTCGCGGCCGTCCTACTCACTTTCTTGGCTCGCGGCTGAGCGGGCGGCCAGCAGCAGCTCCGCAAGCCGCAGATCGGCCCGCGTGGTCAGCTTGAGATTCTCCGCCCCAGCCTCGACCAGCAACACCGTGCCGCCGGCGCGCTCGACGAGCAGGGCATCGTCCGTGGCCGCCGCGAGCTGCCCGGGGTCGACCGCGAGCGCCGCCCGCAGTGCGGCGCTCCTGAAGGCCTGAGGGGTCTGGGCCGCCCAGAGACGGTCGCGATCGAGCGTCTCGACCACCCGGCCCGCCCGATCGCGCTCGTCGGGCCGATCGCCGGCCGCCCCGGAGCGCCCGGCGCCGGCGAGCTTGATCGTGTCCGTGACGGGCGCGGCGAGGATCGCCCCGTCGGCCTCGGGAGTCCGCGCCAGCTCGCCGAGCACACGGTCGATCATGCTCGGCCTC
>JACDBR010000036.1 GCA_013694825.1 Solirubrobacterales bacterium | reverse complement strand
ACCCTGTGGCGCTCGCCGGCCGGCAGGTAGCGCGCCGCGAGCTTCAGGCCAGGGAGGTCTGGCAGGTCCTCCGGCATCAGGCTGCGCTGGAGCGTGTCGGCGATCCGATGCTCCTCGGTCAACTCGTGCTCGAGCTCGCGCCGCCGGCGAACCTCCTCGGTCGTCTCTCGGAAGGTGATCAGGACGCCGCCGACCTCGCCGGGGGAATTGTCGATCGGCATCAGAGTCGCGTCGTAGTAGCGGGGGCCGACTCCGTCGTCGAAGTCGAGCCGATGGTCGGCGAGCTCGATTACGCCTCGGTCGCGGAAGACCTGCTCGACGAAGGGCACCGCGTCGGCGGCCACCGCCGGGAACTGCTCGCCCAGCGTGCGCCCGATCGCCGTGCCGTTGTCGGGCAGCAGGTCATAGAAGCGCTGGTTTACGAGCCGGATCCGAAGCTCGCGCCCCCACAGCAGGCAGATTCCGGCCGGGACGCGCTCGACGACTCGCCGCAGCACGGCGCGTTCGAGCTCGAGCTCGGCCTGAAGAGTTGACGCGACGGCGTCGATCTCGCCCTCCCTGGATTTCCCTCTGACCCGTGCCGGCGGCCGCGACCCGCGGATGAGCTTCGGGGGTGGCTACAGCGTTGCGATTCTACGCGCCCCGTCGAGGGCCGTCGTGGCGTGGCTCAGGCGCCGCCACGCGTCGTATCGGCTTCCGGGTGGGCGAGTCGCACGTGGCCGAGCGCGACGGCTACGAACGAGAGCCGTTCGGGCTCGCCGCCGTGGGGCTGGAGGACCGCCTCGGTCAGAGCGACGAAGCGGCAGTCTTGGCGGTTGAGGAAATCCGAGAGCCGCGAGAGGTGGCCCTCGCGGGGCAGCAGCAGGTCGCCGACGATCCGGTGGCTCTCCGTCTCCAGCACGATCCGCTCGCTACGGGCTTCCACGTCTTCCCATCGGCCGGGTCGGGCCTGCGCTTGAGGTCTCGCCGGGCGGCTTTGTAGCTTTCGCCCTGTCGGCCGGGTCGAAGGGAGATCGCATGCTGACCGAGTTCCGCGACTTCGCTCTCAAGGGCAACCTGCTCGAGCTGGCGGTCGCGTTCGTGCTCGGCATCGCCTTCGCCGCCGTGGTCGGCTCGCTGGTCGACGACGTGATCATGAACCTGGTCGCGGCGGCGTTCGGCGAGCCCGTCTTCTCGGGGCTCTCGTTGACGCTGAACGGCGCCGAGATCCGCTACGGCGCCTTCCTCACAGCGGTGGCGAGCTTCCTCATCGTGGCCCTCGCCCTGTTCCTGATCGTCACGGCGGCCCGGCGGGCAATGCCGGCCGAGGCGACGACCCGCGACTGTCCTCATTGCCTGACCGCGATCCCGATCGCCGCGACGGCCTGTGCCGCCTGCACGCGGGACGTCAGCCCCAAGCCGGCGGGCTGAGAGGCGGCGGCGGGCTGAGATGCTCGAGCTGCGGCGGCTCAGCAAGCGCTACGGCGACGCGGTCGCGCTCGACCAGCTTTCCTTCGAGGTCGCCGAAGGGCGCCTGTTCGGCTTCGTCGGGCCCAACGGGGCGGGCAAGACGACAGCGATGCGGATCGTGATCGGCGTGCTCGAGCCCGACTCCGGCGAGGTCCGCTGGCGCGGTTCGCCGCTCGACCACGCAAGCAGGGCCCGGATCGGCTACATGCCCGAGGAGCGAGGCCTCTACGCGAAGATGCGCGTCGCCGAGCAACTGACCTACTTCGCCCAGCTGCGGGGGCTCGCGCGAGCCCGGGCGGCCGCCCGGGCCCGCGAGTGGCTCGAGCGGCTGGGGATCGGCGATCGTGCCGGCGACAGGGTCGAGGAGCTCTCGCTCGGCAATCAGCAGCGGGTTCAGCTCGCGGCGGCGCTGGTCCACGAGCCCGAGCTGCTGATCTGCGACGAGCCGTTCAGCGGCCTCGACCCGGTTGGAGTCGACCTGCTGAGCGATGTCCTGATCGAGGAGACCAGGCGCCGCGGAGTCCCGGTCGTCTTCTCCTCCCACCAGCTCGAGCTAGTCGAGCGACTCTGCGAGGGCGTTGCGATCATCAAGGACGGACGCCTCGTCGCCTCGGGGAGGGTCGAGGACCTCCGCCAGGAGCGCGGCGGGCGGCGCTGGCGAGCCGAGCTCGTCGACGCCGGCGACGGCTGGGCCGAGTCGCTCGTCGGCGTTCGCCGCGTCGCCGAGCACGTCTTCGAGCTGGCCGACGGCGATGATCCCCAGCGACTCCTCGCTGCGGCGCTCGAGACCGGCGCGGTGGCGCGCTTCGGGCCCGAGCAGCCGACTCTGGCCGAGCTGTTTCGCGACGTCGTCTCCGAGGACGCCGAGCGCAACGCCGCCGGTCCGGCGGCGGCGTGAGCGCTCGGGGCCAAGTCCTCCTCGCCGCGCGGCGCGAGCTCGTCGAGCGTGCTCGCAGCCGCGCCTTCCTCGCCTCGACCGCGGTCCAGCTCCTGATCGTCGTCGGGATCATCGTGATCAGCGCGCTGACCGGGGGCGAGGACACGGAGACCTATGAGGTCGGCGCGATCGGAGCGGAGGCGCGATCGATCGTCACCGAGGCGCGCCAGGCGCAGGCTGGGTTCGGGATCAAGATCGAGCCCGAGGAGCTCTCCTCCGAGCAGGAGGGGGTCGGACTGGTCGAGGCCGGCGAGCTCGACGCCAGCGTCGGGCCCGACTCGCTCGTCACAGGGCAGGATCCGCCCGCGGCCCTGAGCGCGTCGATCCAGGCTTCGACGCGGACCGTCCGCGGGTCGCGGCTGCTCGCCGAGCAGGGTCTCAGCCCAAGCGAGGCGGATCAGGCGCTCGACCCGCCTCCGCTCGGCAGCTCGCAGGTCGGGGAGGGCGACACCGACCAGGCGGTCGGCTTCACGGCCTCGCTGCTCCTCTACATCGCGATCCTCTCGTTCGGAATCGTCGTCGCGACCGGGGTCGTCGAGGAGAAGAGCTCGCGAGTGATCGAGATGGTCCTTTCGGCGGTGCGCGCGAGCCGTCTGCTCGCGGGCAAGGTGCTGGGTATCGGCCTACTCGGTCTGGGGCAACTGCTCGTCGTTGCGGGCATCGGCTACGCGGTCGCCTCGCTCTCGGGCCAGGTCGATCTGCCCTCGACGACGCTCTCGACGCTGCTGCTCGTGATCGTCTACTTCCTGCTCGGCTACGCGCTCTATGCC
>JACDBR010000027.1 GCA_013694825.1 Solirubrobacterales bacterium | reverse complement strand
CACGCAGCCACGCCCCGACTCCGACGAGCGCCAGGTAGGAGACGATCGCGCCCAGGAAGACGAGTGCCGGACCGCCGAAGGCCGCTGGAGCGGCGGCGGCGATCTCGAGGCCCTCGAGCGCCGCGTCGATCGCCAGAAAGGCCAGCAGCCCGACGGTGAAGGCCATCAGCGCCCTCATCCAGCCGCGTCCGATGCGACGAACGAACGGCAGCCACAACATCCCAAGGCTGACCGGTATCACTCCGACGTAGAGGCCGAGCAGCGCCATCAGGCCGAAGAAGCCGAGGTCGGTCTCGGGCGTCTCGGCGGCGACCGGGATCGAGTGGTCGACCGTCGCGCCCGTCGAGGTCAGGAGCGCCACCTCGTAGGCCTCCCCCTCGACCCAGTCGTATGGCAGCGTCAGCTCGATCGAGCCGAGCCGTTCGAGCGAGAGCCCGTCGGGCGAGCTCGGAGGCACGAAGGCGTCGTTGACGAGCGCCTGGGCGATCGAGACCTGATCGGGGCCGTCGTTGCGGAGCGTCAAGACGATCTCGCCAGGCCGCAGGACGGTGCGCTCGATCGCGACCTCCTCGACGGGAGGACCGGTGCGCTCGCCGAGCCCCGGCCCGCCGAGCGCCAGGAACGCGATCAAGCTCAGACCGATGACGATGAGCGGCGCCACGCCCAACAGCCATCCGGGCGCCCTCCCGGCGACTGGTCGTTGAGCCGTGCCGGCCTCCATCAGTCGACCACCTCGAAGAAGCCGAGCCAGCCGAGCTCGGCGAACTCGGTCTTGTGAGCGTGGAACATGAACTTGCCCGTGTACGGGAAGCGAAGCTCGAGGATGCCGCGCTGGCCTTGGCCCTGGACGATCGTGTCCGTGAACTCCGCCGGCTCGAGCCGCGTCCCGGTCGGGAAGTAGTCGAAGAAGTTCGCGTGGATGTGGAACGAGTTGATCTGGTCGTACTCGAGGATGTTCAGCAGATAGATGCGGACGAGCTGGTCGCGCTTGACGCGGATCGGCCGGTCGACGTAATGGAAGGCGATCGTGTTGACGGCATAGATCTCGTTGGCGAGGTCGAAGTTGGTGTCAAAGCCGTTCATCACCATGACGAGCTCATCGGCCTCCGCCCTGCCCTGCCTGGGATCGATGATCAGCTCGCCGTAGAGGCCCTTGGCGATGTGCTCGGCCAGTGGCATGACGTGGCAGTGATAGTGGTGGAGGCCGAACGGCTCGGCCTCGAACTCGTAGCTGAACCTCTCGCCCGGTCCGACGACGCCACCTCCGGAGCCCTCACCCAGCCCGGGGACTCCGTCCATCAGCGCCCGGTGGATTCCATGGAAGTGGACGGTGTGCGGGTGCGCCGAGCTGTTCGCGAAGTTGATCCGAAGCAGCTCCCCCTCACGGCAGCGAAGCGTCGGGCCGGGGATGCGACCGTTGTAGGTCCAGGCCGGGAACATGACGCCGGGTGCGATCTCGATCTCCTGGTCGATCGCGACGAGATCCCACTCGCGCAGGGTGCGCCCGCTGGCCAGGCGCCGCGTCTTTCCGTAGTCGAAGTCGCGCACGATCTCGCTCGGGTCGAAGCCGTTGGCGCCGAGATCGACGGTTCCCGCGAAGCCATCGTGCATCGCCGATCCGGAGCCGTGCGCGCCGGCTGCGACGTCGTGCGCCGTCGGGGTTGGCTGCTGGGCGATGGCGCCCGGCAGCTGACGGCGCGGCAGTACCTCGCTCAACACCGGCAGGCTGGCTCCCGCGGCCGCGGCGCCGCCCAGCAGCTGTCGGCGACTCAGTCGCTGCTGTGTTTTTGCGCGCCTCATCAGCGTTTTAGACTAGCCAAAAGATCGTTTAGCTGCAACTAGGAGCGCGGAGGCAGCTCGCGAAGCTGATGCTGCGCGGTGAAGAAGGCGCGTCGCGAGAGCAGTACGGCGAGCAGCGTCGCGAGCGCGACCGCGCCGAGCAGCACGTAGAGCAGCACGAGCTGAAGCCGGACGGCCTCAGTGGGCGAGGCGCCGGCCAGCAGCATGCCGACCATCGTCCCCGGAAAGAAGATCAGTCCAGTCGTCTTGGTCGAGTCGATCAGCGGGATCATCCCGGAGCGCAGGCTGCGCCGGACGATCGGCCTCACGGCCTCGGTAGCCGTCGCGCCAAGCGCGAGCGTCGCCTCGATCCGGCCCGCGGAGTCGCTGACCTCGTCGCCGAGGCGGTTGAGCGCGACCGCGGCGGCGGTCATCGCGTTGCCGATCACCATTCCACCGACTGGGACCAGGTAGCGGGCCTCGAGCGGAAACACTCCCAGCACCAGGACCAGGCCGAGCGTGACCGTGGCCGCCCCGGCGAGCGCCAAGAGCAGCGGTCCCATCGGGCGCGGGACCCGGGTCGCGCGGCCGCGAGCCGTCAGGGCGCCGAAGCCGACCATCACGGCGAGCAGCAGCACGACCCAGAGCAGGCTGTCGGTGGCGAAGATCGCCGTGATCACGTAGCCGATCGCGGTCAGCTGGATGAACGAGCGGGCGACGGCGACGGCGATCTCGCCTTCGAGGTCGGTGCGCTCCCACAGCGCGACCGCCGCAGCGACCGCGACCAGGGCGAGGGTGGCGCCCACCTGGCCTAGGCTCAGGTCGATGACCTCGTTCATCGGCCGCGACCGGCGGAGGCCGGCGCCTCCCGGATCCCTCCGGAGTCGAGCGCCAGTACCCGGTCGGCGACGCGCTCGGCCTGGTCGAGGTCATGCGTGACGAGCAGCAGCGAGAGCCCGAAGCGGTCCCGCAGGCCGCGCAACGTCTGCTCGATCGCCGCGGTGCTCTCCCCGTCGAGCGCCGAGGTCGGCTCGTCGAGCAGCAGCACCGACGGCTCGAGGGCGAGCGCCCGGGCCAGCATCACCCGCTGCTGCTCGCCGACCGACAGCCCTGCTGCCTGGCGGGTGGCGAAGCTGGAATCGAGTCCGGCCATGCGCAGGCTGGCGTCGATGTCGACGTTGGCGTGGGCGTCGCCGCGCGCGAGTCGCTGCGCGTAGAGGACGTTGTCGGCGACCGTGCCCTCAAGCAGCGCCGGGAGCTGGGGGACCAGGCCGACGTCGCGGCGCAGCTCGAGCACGTCTGCGTCTCGCAGGTCGCGACCGCGGTAGCGGACGGTTCCGCTCACCGGATCGGCGAGCCGATTGAGCAGACGCAGCAGGGTCGACTTGCCGATTCCCGAGCGGCCGACGATCCCGGTCGCGCCATCGGCAAGCACGGCGCTCAGATCGTCGAGCACGACCTCACCGGCGCGGGTCGCCGTCACGCGATCGAGCTCGAACAGCATCCGCCCATCATCCGTCAAGCCGGCGTGGCTCGCGGCCGAGCCGGGCCGCCAAAGTCACGGCGTCGGAGCCGAAGCGGCCGCGGAGCTCGTCGAGCGCGGCGTCGAGCGCCTCAGGGCCTGGTCGACCGAGCGGCAACCTCAGCTGCAGGCCCCAACCCACGTCGACGAGGTTGGCGACGCTGACCCCGACCAGCGTCAGGCCCCGGCGCTCGATCACGGGCATCGCGTCGGTCAGCAGGATCCTGGCCGTCGCGAGGATGGTCTGGGTGGCCGCCGTCGGCTCGCTGAGAGTGCGAGACCGACTCGCCTTGACGAAGTCGCCGAAGCGCAGGCGCAGACTCACCGTGCGTCCGGCCACGGCGGCTGCCCGCATCCGACGTGCGACGCGATCGACCAGCGCGGCAACCACTCGGTCGAGGTCGGCCGGCGAGCCCGGCGACCGCCCGAGCGCGTGCTGCGATCCGATCCCCCTCCGGCGGCGGTTGCTCCGTACCCGACCCCGGGCGCGGTTTTGAACCAGGGCATGGACGTGGCTCCCGGAGCCTCGGCCGAGGATCGAGATCAGGCTCGCTTCCCCGAGCCGGGCCGCTTCGCCGACGGTGGTGATCCCCTCCTCGACCAGCTTGCGGGCGGTAGCCGGGCCGACGCCCCAGAGCTCCTCGACGCGGAGTGGATGCAGAAAGCTTCGCTCGTCCCCGGGCGCGACCACGAGCAGCCCGTCCGGCTTGGCCGCCCGGCTTGCCAGCTTGGCGAGCAGCTTGGTCCGTGCGACCCCGACGCTGAGCGGCAAGCCGAGGCGCCGGCGGACGTCGAGCCGCAGCCGCGCAGCGATTTCGCTCGGCGATCCTGAGATCCGCGCGAGCCCGCTGACGTCGAGGAAGGCCTCCTCCATCGAGCGGTCCTCGACCACCGGCGCCGCCATCGCGAAGATCGCGAACAGCTCCCCGCTGGCCTCGACGTAGGCCGAGAAGCGCGGCTCGACGACGGCGGCATGTGGGCAAAGGCGCCGCGCCCGCGCTCCGCCCATCCCGCCGCGGACGCCGCGGGCCCGAGCCTCGTAGCTCGCCGCCATCACCACGCCCGAGCCGACGATCACAGGCCGGCCACGCAGGCTCGGATCGTCGCGCTGCTCGACCGACGCGAAGTACGCGTCGACGTCGGCGTGCAGGATCGCGGCCTCGCCTGACACGAACACATGTTCGCAGACGAGCGGGCGCCCTGGCCGCGGTCCGTGCGGGTAACTCGTCCCGTGACCTAGGCGCTGAGGTCCGCGGGGTCATACCAGCGAGCAAGATCGAGACGTAGCGATCCACCGCGGCGCCGGGGTCAGGTTGATCGGCATGTTGCCGATCGAGGTGATCGCGAGCATGACCACGTAACAGGCGCCTCCCAGGATCGCCAGCGTCGTGGACCGACCGTCGAGGGCTCCGGCGGCGATGAAGCACGCCACGATCGTGGCCGTCATCAGAAACGGGTCGATCGTTCCGAACCGCCGGTACATGAGCTTCTCCGCTCGCACCTGGGCCGAGTGATCGAGCTTCCAGAGCGTCGGATGGACCACAGCCCATGAGGTCAGCTCACTACCGGTCAGCACGCCGGCCAGGATCACGGCCACAAACGAGGGGATGTCGATGGCTCAGCCCTCGCTGAGGCCAACGCGTCGGTGCAGCCGGCGAAGCGGCGCAGGCGCCCACCAGTTCCACTTTCCAAGCAGCGCCATCAGCGCTGGTACGAGCAGGGCTCGGATCAGCGTCGCGTCGATGATCACCGCTAGCGCTGTTCCGACTCCCAGCTCCTTGATGAAGACGATCTGGGAGGTCGCGAAAGCGCCGATCGCGACGCAGAAGAGGACCGCCGCCGCCGTAACTATTCGGCCCGTCCGCTCGAGGCCGCGGGCTACGGCCTCGGTCTCGTCGAGGCCCTCGTCGCGCGCCTCCTTGATTCGGCTCAACAAGAACACGGCGTAGTCGGTCGAGAGGCCGAAGACGAGCGCGAACAGCAGCACCGGCTGGGTCGACTCCAATGCGCCCTCGCTCTCGTAGCCGAGGACTCCCTCCAGACGACCGTCCTGGAAGATCAAGACGAGCAGGCCGAAGGCTGCGCTGAGCGTCAGCACGTTCATCAGCAGTGCCTTTATCGGGAGGATCAGGGAGCCGGTGAGCAGGAAGAGAAGGACGAGCGTCGTCAGGCAAAGAACGGCGAGCGCCAGGGGCAACCGCGAGGCGAGGCTCGATTGCTGGTCGACGAAGTCAGCGGTCTCCCCCGTGACGCCGACCGGGAGCGGGGTCTGAAGCGACCGGATGGCGTCGACCAACTCCTGGCTTTGATCGTCGAGCGGTTCGGAATCGGAGACGACGTCGGCCCGCCAGGTGTCAGCGCCGAGATAGCGGGGCGGCTCCACCGCGGCGACTCCCGTAAGTCCTGCGATCTCGTCACCGAGGGCCGTGACGTCCTCCTCCGCGCTCGGACCAGCTTCGATGGCGACGATCAGTGACGAGCTGGGGTTGGTCGGGAAGTCCTCGTCGAGCGCGTCATCGACCTGGCGTGGAGCGGAGGTCTCGGGCAGGTTCTCGGCCGAGAAGCCGGTGAAGGCGATCCGCAGGAACTGCGACCCGAGCAGGAGCAGCAGCACCGATGTCAGCACGGCGATCAGCGCCGGCCGGCGCATGACGGCGCGGGAGAGGCGGTACCAGCCGCCGGTGCTCTCGCCACGAGCGACTCGCTCGGAGGCGCCGCGCAAGCGCTTCGGAGCCAGCGAGTTCACCCTCGGTCCGAGCAAGGCCAGCAGCGCTGGGAGCGCGACCAGCGAGGTCGCCGCGGCGATCAGGGCGACGATGACGCCGCCGATGCCCATCGAGTAGAGGAACTGCTGCGGGAAGAGGAGCAGCGAGGCGAGCGCAGCGGCAACCGTGAGCGTGCTGAACAGGACGGTTCGGCCCGCTGTCGCGAGCGTCCGCCGCAGCGCCTCCGCGCCGGCCCCCGATCGCGCGAGCTCCTCGCGGTAGCGGGAGACGATGAACAGGCTGTAGTCAATCGCCAAGCCGAGCCCGAGGGCGATCACGAGGTTCAAGGCGAAGATCGACAGCGGAAGCTCGGCGTTGATCAAGCGGAGCACGAGGAAGGTCCCGAAGATCGTCAGGATGCCGACGAAGAGCGGCAGGAGCGCGGCCACAAAGCCACGGAAGAAGATCAGCGAGAGCGCGAAGAGGAGCGGAAACGCCAGCGCCTCGGCCTTACCGATGTCCTCGCCTACCTGGTCGCCGACCGCGCCGCCGGCGAGCGCCGGGCCGCCGAGGGTCACCGCCGGCTCAGCCCCGAACTCGGCTTCGAATCCCTCGACGGCCTCGTCGATGTCGTCATCGGCGACGTCCGCGAAGACCGCGGCGACGTAGGTCGACTCGCCGTCACGGCTCACCAGCGCGGGGTCACCCGTCTCATAGGTCGTCAGGGTCCGGGCGACCGCCGGGTCGGCGGCGAGCGTCGCCGCAACGGAGTCGACCCGGTCGCGAACGGCAGAGCTCTCGATCCCCTCGCTGGCGTCGACGAGTGCGATCAGGCCCACCCCCGCCTCCTCGCCGGCGGCGCTCTCGAGCCGCTCTCGCGCCTGCTCGGTCTCCGAGTCAGGGTCGGTGAACGGATTGCCGGAGGTATCGAGAAGGCCCGCGGCCGGTCCACCGATGATGACGGCCAGGGCGAAGAGGAGCCCGGTCAGCGCCAGGATCGCCCGCGGTCGGCGGGTGGCGAGGTCAGCGATGCTTCGCAGCACTTGCGTCCCTCGCTTCTCGCTCAAACGGTACCCGGCCCTCGGCCAGGTCGCGCTCGAGTTGCCTGCACCAATCGACCACCCAACCGTGCAGGCCGAGTCCGTAGAGCCAGGTGATGTAGCCGAACTTCCGGTCCGCTCGATAAGCAGGCGTCGCCTTGCGAATGCCGTTCAGGATCGCCTCGTGCTCGGCGCGCATCGCGCGAACGACCTCGATCGCCTCATTGGCGCTCAGGCCGTCAGCGAAGAAGAGCTTCAGCAGGCCCTCGTTGCGAAGCTCGAAGGTCAGGTCCGAGCTCCCGGTCAACCACTCGTGGAGCGCGCGCTCGCCGTCGTCGGTCAGCGAGTACACGCTGCGCACGCGTTGACCGTGCGGCTCTTCGGATCTGCTGAGCAGGCCGCCGGCTTCCAGGCGCTTCAGCTCCGGGTAGATCTGGCCCGGGCTCGCGGCCCAGAAGAAGCGGGTCGAGACCTCGACCAGGCGCTTGATGTCATAGCCGGTGCGGCGCCCGTTGCGAATCATCCCGAGCACAAGGTGCGCGGTCTTGGACAGCTCGCTCACAAGTCGACACGATAGATCATTTCGATCTATCGTGTCGAGCTATCCGCAAGAGGCGAGTGCGGATCTAGCGCGCCACGCGGCTGATGTGCATATTGCGCCCATGCTTGCGGATGAGCACCGACGCCCCCGGCGGGCCGTTGGGCGAATCGACGATCCGCTCGACCGCGCGAATAACGCTCGCCCGCTCGACCGCCGATGCGCTGGTGGGCGCGAACCAGGCCGATGCTCCCAAGAGCGCCAACCCGAGCGATAGGAGTCGGGCATGTGGCCTGCCAAGCCAGCGCAGCGAGCGTGTCATCGCGGCCTCGCCGGCATATGCCCGCTCGCTTCTTGCGGTTTGAGCTGCCGGCTGGGGTAATCGATCGCGAGGCTCACCCACGTACGCGCCTGACGTAGATTCGCCGAGATGGGCGTGCTCACCATTCGGCGATCTTAAGGCAGCGAAAACTAGGGCGTGCGCCGTAACCCGTCGGGTGAGCGGGGGCAAGGGCAGAGCTCGCGGCCATCCGATCGCGGGCCTACAACGAGCCGCGGCTACCAGTGACGCCGTCGCGAAGGCGGGCGCTGCGGGATTCGAGCCTCCAACGCCAACACGCCTTGTGATCTAAGGCTTGCTGGACTCGATGCAACTGTGAAACGCACCGCTCCCGGGGGCGGCGTCCTGCTGGCATCGATAGCCGTAGGCAGGAGCCCACGGGGGTGGGCCCCCATTGGCACGATGGTTGTGATCCGGGCTCTCGTACCCAGCTTCGTGGACCACGGAGTCAGCGACCGCTACGTGATCGGACGGCCGCTCCCGGCTGCTCTCGCGTGGTGGCATCGGGGTCGGCTGCGAGACCTCGCCCGCGCGGCCTGCCGAATCGACCGTGGGTGGCTCGGGCGAGACCGTGGTCGGCTCATTCGGATCGCCGCCGTCGTCGGTCGGGATGGTTTCGGCGCTTGGGGACTCCGAGGATGCAGGCGCTTCCTGCGCTTGGTCGGTTCCCTGCGGAGGCTCGGCGGGATACGCCGTGGACGTGAGTCTTCCCCCGCCCCCGTCGTTCGAGATCGCCGCATAGGACCCTCCGGCCAGCGCAAAGAAGAGCGCTGTCAGCGAGACCACGTTCGCAAAGGTCAGGTGACGCCGCACGATGACGCATCGGTTGATCCTGCACTCTCCAGCATGGCTCTGGCCGGATATTCGGTTAGACCGCGCCACGAGGCTCCAGGTCAAAGCGTCTCCGCGGGAGCGGGGATCTAGCCTGTCGCCATGGTTCAGCGCCGCGCTCGACCGGCTACGGTCGTGCGGATCATCCCGACGTTCCGGTGACGCTCGAGCATCTCGTCGACGCTATCGCCCCATCTTCGACCGATATCACTACCCGGTCGAGCGCCATGCCGTGACCGCCGTGGCGACGAACCTGCGCCCCAGGAGGTCTGCGGGTGCCTGCCCTGCAGGGGTCTCCCCGGACACGGGCGCGGACCACTGACCGCCTTCGTCGCCGCCACCACCGACGACCGCCGAGCCAATCCCAGCAGCAAGCAGGACTAGCGCTCCCACGATCGCGAGTGCGGTCCTGGGGAGACGAATAGTCACTTGGTGAGCACGTCGAGGGCCGGACGGGACATGGTCGAGCAGCCGACCGGAGCGGCGGCAGGTGACGGCCCCGCCGCTAGGTGACAGTCTCGTCGTTAGCCAGTGCCTCAGCACGGAGGCGCTTATCTAGCTGCTCTCGAAGGCGGTGATCTTCCTGCTCTCGCCGGCCCTGCTCCTCGACCGCGGCCTGACGCACGTCGAGGACCTTGATGAACAGCGCCACGCTCCCGAGGACCGCCAGAACACCGATCGGAATCCAAAGCCCGTCCCACAACTCGGGGAGGAACCCATCCGCGATCGACAGCATGGCCACCTCGCGAACGCTAACCCCTCCCGGGCCGGTCTGCGACGCTGACAGCCGGTGAGCTGTCGGGCGCTATGTATTACCGCCAAGCAATTGCACCAGCTAGGCGCGTTTCTGCGAATCTCTGCGTGGCTTTCGGGGGCCATCCGAACAACTTCCAATCCAAGTCGATCGGGCGGCCGCTCGCTGACCCAGCCGAATGGAGCCTGAGATGAAACGACTGATGATCGCGACGGTGCTGTTGGGCTCACTCGCCTTCACAGCCTCCGCTCACGCCGACGCCCGCGCGTTGACGAGTAAGGGCGGGGAATGTCGCATCGACACCTACGCGAGCCCGTCGCGCTTCGGCGTCCGGGTCACCGACTGCAGCTCGCGCAGGGGCGTTCGCTACGTCCGCTCCTCTGGTCTTCAGTACCA
>JACDBR010000013.1 GCA_013694825.1 Solirubrobacterales bacterium | reverse complement strand
GTCGCCGCCGACCCGCGAGGTCGCCCGCGCGCGCCGTCCCGGCTGGGACACGATGGGCACCACCCGTCGCAGGGGCGACTCCTGGGTCACCCAGCAGGAGGGCAGCGAGTTCAGCCAGAGCACGACGAGCCGCCGCGACCACGTGTTCTACATGTGCGCGATCCATCCCGACATGCAGGGCCGGCTCAATATCGCTCAGCCGCTGAGGTAGCCCGCGTCGATTGGCAGCGAGGACGATCAAGGCCCGGGGGCATGCACCGCCTCCGGGCCTGGCCGCAATCAGGGACCCTTGAGAGAGACACGGAGACCTAGCGGAGCCGCCAACGGCGCCGATACCGAGGCGTCCGGGATGACTCGCCGCGCGGTCGTCGCGGCGGGCGCCGCAGGGGGGCTCGCGCTGGCGCTTCCAGGCGAGCGCTGGTGGGGCCTCGGCTCCGCCTCGTCGCTGGCCGCCGGACAGCCGATGCGGTTCGCCGCCCGCCTACCGGTACCGGACGTGATCTCGGCTGCCGACATCACCCTCACCGCGCGTGAGAGCGAGGTCCAGGTCTTGCCCGGCCGGAAGACCCGGATGTGGACCTACGGCGGCAGCTTCCCCGGGCCGACGATCCGCCGGCCGTCGGGCGAGACGACCTCTCTGACCCTGCGCCACCGGCTGCCGAGGGCGGGGCGCTTGACCCTCCACCTGCACGGCGGGCACAACACCGAGGCCGACGACGGTCAGCCGGGCGGGCCGACGAAGTCCGACCGCAACGCCCTGTACTGCAAGCTCACCCGCGGCTCGACCGCCGCCGCCAACCGGTTCCTGATCGCGCCCGGCAAGCAACGGCGCTACAGGTTCGCCGCCCGCGAGGACGGGGCTGACGAGCGCGCTGCCTTCCAGTGGTACCACGACCACCGCTGCGGCAAGACGGCGGAGAACATCTGGCGGGGGCTGGCCGGGATGTGGATCCTCGACGACGACCACGACCGCAGCCTGCCGCTGCCAGAGGGCCGCCGCGACCTCGCGCTAATGGTCAGCGACCGCAGCTTCGACCGCGACAACCAGCTCACGGATGCCTACGAGCGATCCGGCGAACCGCCCTTCGACGGCACCAAGGGCTCGCGGGTGCTCGTCAATGGCAAGTGGCTCCCTTACCACCCCGTCGAGCCCGTCCGTCACCGGGTCCGGGTCCTGAACGCCTCGCTGTTTCGGTCCTACAACCTCGCGCTGCCTGATAACGCCGAGTTCACGCTGATCGGCACCGACAGCGGTCTGCTGCCGGCGCCGATGGACCTGACGAGAATGCTGATCGGCCCCGGCGAGCGGGTCGAGCTGATCGTCGACTTCGCCCAGTTTCGCGGCACCAACGTCACCAACGTCGTGCTGTCCAGCCGGCCACGGAGCCCCGCCCCGAGCCCGAGCGGGTTCGGGGCCCAGTCCTACGACGGCCCGCTGATGCAGTTCCGGGTTTCCTCGACCAGCGTCACCGACAACTCCGAGGTCCCGTCGTCGCTGCGCCCGCTGCCCACCTGGACCGAGCAGGTTGACTCGAATGACGAGCCGGGCTTTACCTGGGAGCTCGGAGTCGCCGGGACATTCGGGCCGCGTACCTGGACGATCAACGGCAAGGGCTTCGACCCATCCCGGGTCGACCGCCGCGTCAAGCTCGGCAGCATCCCGGTCTGGCGCCTCGCCAACCCGACGCCGACGGCGCACCTGATGCACCTCCACCACACCGACTGGTACGTGCTGCGGCGCGAGCGGATCCTCGACGGCGGCGGCTTCGAGACGGTGCCCACGAAGCCCGGCGACGAGCTCAAGGACACCTTTTTCCTCGACCCGAAGGAGAGCATCGTCGTCGCCGGCAAGATCAGCGACTACCTCGGCAAGTTCATCGTTCACTGCCACATGCTCGACCACGAGGATCACGGGCTGATGTCGCAGTTCGAGGTCGTCCCGGCGAGCTGACCCGAGCCTCAACGAGGCTGACCAAGGGGCGCGCGGGGCAGGCGCCG
The DNA here is from genome assembly GCA_013694825.1 of Solirubrobacterales bacterium. Classification (GTDB taxonomy): domain Bacteria; phylum Actinomycetota; class Thermoleophilia; order Solirubrobacterales; family 70-9; genus JACDBR01. The sequence goes on along the minus strand of JACDBR010000013.1, from coordinate 8,255 downwards.
GTCGCCGCGGCAGCCCGCTACCGCTACGGTCGTCGCGGAGGTCGAGGCAACCCGGGAGGTCGCGGAACGTGAACAAGGACAGGCTGAGCGGGCTGGACTCCTCGTTCCTTCATCTCGAGCGCGGCCCGGCACACATGCACGTCGCCTCGACGACCGTCTTCGACGGCCCGCCGCCACACCCAGAGGACCTCAAGGAGCACGTCCGAAGCCGCCTGCACCTCGTGCCGCGCTTTCGCCAGAAGCTCCGCTTCGTGCCCCTGGGCGGCGGCCGGCCCGTCTGGGTCGATGACCCCCACTTCAACCTCGACTACCACGTCCGCACCACGGCGCTGCCGGCTCCCGGGAGCGACGAGCAGCTTCGGATTCTCGCGGCTCGAGTCTTCTCCCAGCGCCTCGACCGCTCCAAGCCCGTCTGGGAGATGTGGCTGGTCGAGGGGCTCTCCGACGATCGCTTCGCAGTAGTCACCAAGACCCACCATTGCCTCGTCGACGGGGTCTCGGGGATCGACATAACGACGGTCCTCTTCGACACCGCCGAAGATCCCGAGGGATCGGCCGACCCCGACCCGCAGTGGGTGCCCGATCCCGAGCCAAGCAGTGCGCAGTTGCTCGGCGACGCGCTACTCGAGCGCGCGACCAGCCCGGCCGAGATCGCACGCGGCGTCAGGCGGGTCTTCCGCGCTCCCCGCGCGGCCGCCAAGGGCGCCGTCGACGCGCTCGAAGCCGCCGGCACCTTCGCCAAGGCCGGCCTCTCGGCGCCGGCCTCGCCCTTCAACGTGCCGATCGGCCCGCACCGGCGCTTCGCCACGGTCCAGGCCAGACTGGCCGACTTCAAGCGGGTCAAGAATCACGCCGGCGGCACGGTCAACGACGTGGTCTTGGCCGCTGTCGCGGGCGGCGTGCGCCGATACTTGCACCGCCACGGTCACGACACGGATGGGCTCGAGCTGCGGGCCCTGATCCCGATCAGCGTCCGCGCCGACGACCAGCGCGGGGCCCTCGGTAACCGCATCTCCGCCTTCCAGGCGCCGCTTCCGATCTGGTCGGAGGACCCGCTCGAGCGGCTCGCCGCCGTCTCGCAGACGATGGGCGACCTGAAGTCCTCCAAGCAGGCGGTCGGCGCGACGATGATGACCGAGCTGGCCGACTTCGCGCCGCCGACGATCGCCGGGCAGGCCGCGCGCCTGCAGCCGGGCCAGCGCTTCTTCAACATGGTCGTCACCAACATCCCCGGCCCGCAGTTCCCGCTCTACCTGATGGGGCGCAGGCTGCGGGCGCTGTTTCCGATGGTCCCACTGGCCCGCCGCCAGGGCGTCTGCTTCGGGATCATGAGCTACGACGGCGAGGTCGGCTTCGGGCTGATCGGCGACTTCGACGCGCTCGCCGACCTCGATGACCTCGCGTCGGACCTCGCCGATTCGATCCGCGAGCTCTGCGCGGCGGTGCCGGCCGACCAGGACGCCGGCGCCGAGCTCTCGCCGGAAGGCTCGGTGAACGGTGCCGAGCGGCACTCGAGCGGCCCGGCCGGCACGCCCGACCGATCAGGCCAGTCCTAAGCGACCAAGCTCTCCGGCCGCTCGCGCAGCGGAGATCTCGACATCCCGGTCGATCACCTCGGCCAGCAGCTCGGAGTTGCGGCGCGCCGACCACAGCGGCACCTGGGGGTCTCCGCCGGGCCGGACCGAGGCCCGAAGCTCGACCGGTCCGCCGTTTCGCACGACCTCGATGCTGGCGATGGCGCCGTCGCGGCTGCGCTCGAACTGCTCGGCGAGGCGAATGATCGCGCTGAGCGTCCGGAGGCGCCGCCCGTCGCCGGACTCGGCGAGGTCGCCGAGCTCCGAGGCGTCCGGGTCGCCCTTGCGGTGAAAGCGGGCGATCAGCGCGATCAGGATGAGCTCGCGCGGGGTGTAGCCGGGCAGGCCGGCGTTTTGAATCAGGTACTTGGAGTGGTGATGGTGGTCGTCGTAGTCGATCGAGACGCCAACGTCGTGCAGCGCGCAGGCCGCCCACAGGAGCTCGCGCTCGGGCCCGCCGAGCGCGTGGGCACCGACCTCGCGCAGCCCGTCGAACATCTCGAGCGAGAGCTCGGCGACGTGCTCGGCGTGGCGGCCGTGGGCCCGGTAGCGGTGGGCGAGGTTCTCGACCGACGCACGGCGGACGTCCTCGAAGAGCGGCGGGTCCTCGCCGGCGAGCAGGCTCTCCACGAAAACGCCCTCGCGAATGCCTGCCTCGGTGATCGTGACCTGCTCGAAGCCGCCGGCCTTCATCGCCGCCGATAGCACGAGCGCGCCCCCGAGGATCACGTCGCCGCGGTCGGGCTTGATGCCGCGGATCGAGCCGCGTTCGGAGGCCGGCTTCGCGGCCAGACGGTCGATCAGCTTGTCGAGCGCGCCAGCCTTCAACGCGAAGCCCTGCGCGTCCACGGCCGGGATCTCGGCGTCCTTCATCACTGCCGCGGCCAGGTTCCGGATCGTGCCGCCGATTCCGACCAGCTCGCCGCCTCCAGACCACCAGTCGAGCTGTTCGAGCTGTTCGGCGGCATGGGCTCGCAGCTTCGCGATCTGCTTCTTGCCGGCCTGCTCGCCGGGCAGGAAACGCTCTGAGACCCGCACACTGCCCAACCGAAGCGACTCGGTCCCGGCGAGCCGGCGGCCCTCGATCCGCATCGCCTGGATGCTGCCGCCGCCGATGTCGAGTCCGAAGCCCTCGCGGAGCGTCGTCGAGTTGCAGATCGCCAGATAGCCGTAGCGTGCCTCCTCGGCGCCGTCGACCAGCCGCGGCCGGATGCGCTCGGTGTGCTCGCGGATCTGGCCGAGGAGCCCTTCGCGGTTGGGCGCGTCCCGGATCGCGCTGGTCGCAACCGTCTCCACCCGCTCGATGCCCGAGGCGCGACAGAAGCCGTCGAAGACGGCGGCGGCGTGGACGCCACGCTCGATCGCGTCCTCGCGCAGCGAGCCATCTTCATCGAGGCCGGCGCCGATGCGAACCGCCTCGCGGATCTCGTCGCTGATCGTCCACCAGCGGCTTCCCGCCTCATAGTCGAATACCACGAGCCGCCACGAGTTCGAGCCCATGTCGATGACCGCAAGCCGCTCCACGAAGCATCCACTATGCCCGGTGGCTCGGGCGGAGGACCGCGGTGCCGTCAGGGTTCGAAGCGAGCGTCGAGGGGATCGGGCAGCTCGGCGTGCGTCGCTCGGAGCCTGCGAAGCGCGGGCTCGGCGGCAAGGCTCAGCAGCAACGCCAGATCCTGCTCGCGACCCGCGTCGTAGCCGGAGCCGCTGGATGAGTCGGCGTAGCCCGGGTGGACCATCCACTCGCTGAACCCGGGCGGGCCGTCGCCTCCCAGCAGCGCCTCGAGCTCGAGCGACTCGACGGGCTCGACCTCGTCCAGCCTGCCGATCAACCGATCCGGGGTGCGAACCCCCGCGGCGTGCAGCTCGCCTCGGTGGCGATCGTCGACCGAGCGCACCGCAAGGCCGCGCTCGCGTGCTAGCTCGGCGACCGGCTTGCTGGCCGGTGAATCGGCGTGGCAGTGGTGATGCCCGTCGATATAGGCGGGCGGGGCGGCGAACAGCGACTCGAAGCGCTCGAGCTGGCCGCGCAGCTCGGCCTCGACCGTGGCGGCGTCGAGCGCATGCCCGAGCTCGAGATGGAGCCCGATGGCCACGCCTGTGGCCCTGACCGGCACCGGGTCGTGCACTCGCAAAACCATCGCGCCCACGCCGTCGAGCGCTCCGGCGGCCGCCGCCTCGATGATCCCGGCGTCGTAGGAAGGGTTGAGGCCGAAGTCGTCGGCGACGATCAGCAGGCGGGGCTCACCTGAGTCCATCGAAGGCATCATCCCCCCTCCCCCGCTTCTAGGCTGGCAGGATCTCGGGCATCGATGAACCCTCCGCCGCTCGGCAGTCCTCCCGCCGAGCCCGCCGCGGCCCTAGGCGCGACGCCACCCGGCGACGCCTAGCGCCGTTGGCGCTCGCCGGCCTGGCTTTCATCGCCGGCTGCTCGCTGGCCTTGCCGGAGCCCGAGGAGGACTCCGTCTCCCCCACCGCGATGCTGCCGGACGCCTGCTCTGGCGAGTTGGCCGACGCCGCCGGCCAGAAGCTGATGGTGAGAATGGAGGACACCGCGACCCCCGAGCTTCTGGGCGCTGCCCGTGAGGGGGAGATCGGCGGTGTGATCCTGTTCCCGACCAGCCCCGAGCCGACCGAGGCACTGGCCGCTCAGGTGGCGAAGCTCCAGCGCGCGGCGGCCGCTGGCGCGCGGCCGCCTCTACTGGTGGCGACCGACCAGGAGGGCGGCCCGGTGGAGCGTTTCGAGGGTCCTCCGGACATCGCGCCCGCAGAGCTCGACGCGGCCGGCGGCGCCGCGGAGGCTCGCCGCCAGGGCGAGGCGACCGGACGGCTCTTGGCGGGGCTCGGCGTAAACGTCGATCTGGCGCCGGTGCTCGACGTCGGCGTCCCAGGAGCATCGGTCGATTCGCGGACCTTCGGTGACCAGCCGGCGGCGGTCGCCGAGCTGGGTGGCGCGTTCGCGGACGGGCTCGAGGCGAGTGGCGTTGACCCGGTCGTCAAGCATTTCCCCGGGATCGGGCGCACCTTCGCCAACACCGATCTCGAGCCGACCGCGATCGGGGCCGGCGCCGGGGTGCTCGAGACCGACATCGAGCCCTTCCGCGCGGCGATCGATGCCGGGGTGCCGGCCGTGATGGTCGCCAATGCCGCCTACCCCGCGCTCGGCTCGGCCGAGCCGGCCGTCACCGCGCCGGAGATCGTTACCGACCTGCTGCGCGAGCGGCTCGGCTTCCACGGCGTGGCCTTCAGCGACGACCTGCTCGCGGGGGCGATCTCCAGCTCGCTAGGGCCGGAGGAGGCGGCGATCGAGAGCTCGGCGGCCGGCGTCGACGTCCTGCTCTTCGCCGCCGCGCCCGTCAGCGGGATCGCTGATCAGCTCGCCGCCGCGGCGAAGTCGGGCAAGCTGGACGAGCGCCAGCTCCGTGAGTCCTGCGCGCGGGTAGTGGCGCTGAAGCTCGGCTGAGGCACCGGCCCGCCCGCGCCGACTTCGCCGGGGTGGCGCGGCGAGGCTGGCGGTCCGAGCTAGCGTCTTGCGGGTGAGCTCATTCGTCTGCCTGCTGGAGGCACGGCTTCACTTCGGCGCCTCGCACGACCTGAAGAGCAAGCGCAAGCAGCTCAAGTCGCTCAAGGAGGGGCTCCGGCACCGCTTTGGCGCCGCCGTGGCCGAGACGGGGGGCCATGACAGCTGGCAGCGAACCACGCTCCTGATCGCGCTCGTCGGCGACGCCGCGATCGAAGCACGGGCCGATGAAATCGAGCGTTTCATCGAGCTGCGCTGCCCGAACGGATGCGGCTTCGACCGAACTCTGCGCAGCCTCGAGGACCTCACGGACTGACGCCCATCATCTAGCCTGGCCGGGTCTTGGCGAGCCTGGCAGCGAATGGGTCCCGGGGAGGCGATCGGGGCGATCGGGACTACAGGCTCGTGCTGGGGCTGATCCTGGTTTCGCTTCCTTTCAGCTTGCCGCGCCCGACGAGGGCTGGGCGCGGCTGGTGACAATCTCGCTCCAGGGACTGGCGCTGATCGTGGCGTTGGTGGTCTCCGAGGTCCACCGCCTTCTGCTCGTGGGCGCCACCGCCATCGTCTCGATCGCCGTCCTCGCACCGCTGTGGCGCTGTTCGGATTCAGCGGCGTCGGTGAGCTGCCGGCCCGGCTGACCACGCTGATGTTCGTCGCGCTAGCTCCGGGCGCGATCGTCTACGGGCTCGTGCGCGCCTTTCGAAGCGACGGCGCGATCACGATCCGGACCATGTTCGGCGTGCTCTGCGTCTACCTGCTAATCGGGATGCTCTTCGGATCGATCTACGGTGCGATCTCCGCGATCGACCCCGGGGGCTTCTTCGAGTCCGACGAGCCCGGGACCGTCTCCAACCTGGTGTATTTCTCCTACGCCACCCTGACCACCGTCGGCTACGGCGACCTAGTCGCCGGCTCCGACCTCGGCCGCTCGCTGGCGATCGTCGAGGCGCTGATCGGTCAGATCACCTGGTCACCGTGGTCGCGGTGATCGTCTCCAACATCGGCCGGAGACGGGGCTGAGCCGGCTGCGGCCGGGCACCCGGTTCGCTTCAGGCCCGAGCCAGCGGGCGGCTCAGCGCAACGTCGCCCTGAACAGACGGTCGTTACGGACGTAGTTCCACTTCTCGCGGAACGGGCGCGCGTTCTCGCGGCGCTTGGCACGGCCGTCGGCGTTGATCAGCGCCACCGTCACGCGGTCGTACCCGCCCACGCGCTTCAGCTTGACGTTCCCGGCGCGGCCGTTGGGTAGGTAGTCGAGCCGCACGAGGGGCTGGCGTCCGCTACGGCGACCGATCAGGGCTACCGCCGAACGCGTGTCGCGTTGGACCTCTGCCTCGAGGCGCAGCGTTCCACCGCCCGGGTTGGGGACGTCGTAGAGGCGGAAGGCGGTGTTGTCGAGCTTCGCGCTCACCGACTGGCCGGGGTTCAGCCTGCCCGCACGGTCGACCTGCTTTGGATATGAGCGGGCGTCGGGGAACTCGGTGGCGTCGCGCCACTCGGCCGTCGTCGCCGCGAAGCGGGCGAACTCGCGGGCGAAGCCCGATCCGCCGAACTGCCTGATCGCCCGTCCGTAGGCCTCGATCGCGAAGCTGCGCGGGCGCGCCTTCCGCGAGCCAGTCCAAGCCTCGCGGACGACGTCTTCGCCGAAGCGGCTGTCGATCCAGTGATTCCAGATCGCGCTGGCGTAGATCTTCAACCCCTGGCCGCCCCCCGCGCTGGTCATCGGATCGGCGGGCGAGTCGGCGAAGAAGTCCAGGTAGAAGACGTAGTCGTCGACCTTGGGGTAGACCTTCTCCTCCGCCCACGTCGCCGTCGACTCGAACATCCAGGTGTCCTGGCCGAGGTCGATCGCGAACTGGAGGATGTGGTTGTACTCGTGGGCCATCGTCACCCGCAGCGGCAGCAGCGGGTCCTCGTAGCCGAACTCGGAGTAGTCGTTGTCGAGAACCAGGTAGCCGGCGCAGCGGTAGGGCTGGCCATCGAGGCATGGATCGCCGCGGTCGGTGTTGGCGTAGCCGAAGAGCCCGAAGTTCTCCGAGAAGACGAGCTGCGAGAAGTAGATGTCGTTCTGCGGCGTGCCGCCGCGTGTGCCGTCGTTCTCGGGCTGGGGCCAGCCGAGCTCGACGTTCTGGACTTGATAAGAGCGCTCCGCGGAGGCCAGGCCCGCGTCGATGTAATCGGGCGTCCCGTTGTCGTTGTCGTCGGACAGGTCGATCTCGTCGGTCTTGCGCGGCGGGGCACCGTCGGAGGTGACCCAGTGGGCGCAGAAGTGCAGCGAGCACTGGCTGTCGGTCTCGGCGTCGGCGCGCCAGTTGCCGTTCGCGTTCGGGTCATTGGGGTCGAACTGCGGCTCGTTGCCCTCGTCGGGGCGGCTCAGCAGCGCTCGTGCCTGGCGTCGATCCGCGCCGCTCAGGTCGGGCAGCGCCAAGGCGAGGTCGCGCAGCGCCAGTGTCGCGCCGCGACTCCGGCGCACGGACCCGCTGAAGGCGCGCTCGGCGGCGGCCAGGGAGCGCTCGGCCTCACGCTCGGCGCCGGGTCCGGTCGGGGCGGCTGCGGCGGCGATCGGAAATGCGGCGGCGACGGCCAGCGTCAGGGCCGTCAGCGTGGCCGTGACGAACGAGCGCGACATCTAGATTCTCCTCGCAGGCTTGCGCACCAGGTTCACCAGCGAGCATAATCGTCGGGCCACTGTCCCGAGCCCGGCCGTGCCCGGCATCCGCGCCGCTTCATACTTGGCGCCGATGAGAGCCCCGGGCCTTCGCATCGCCCTCGCCCAGCTTGATCCGACGGTCGGCGACCTGGCGGGGAACTCGTGCCTGATCGCTGAGGCGGCCAAGCGCGCCCGGGCGGCGGGGGCCGACCTGCTTGTCACGCCGGAGCTCTGCCTGCCCGGCTACCCCGCCGAGGACCTCTACCTGAAGCGTCATTTCGCCGACGCCAACCGCCGAGCCCTCGACGAGCTCGCCGCGGCGATCGAGGGGATCGTCGTGACGGTCGGCTTCGCCGAACCCGGCCCGCGACTGCCGCGCCCTTCGCTCGACGCGCCGGGACCGCCCGCGGCACACAACTCGCTTGCCGTGATCGAGGCCGGCGAGGTGCGGGCCGTCTACCGCAAGAACCGGCTGCCCAACTACGGCGTCTTCGACGAGGCCCGCTACTTC
>JACDBR010000276.1 GCA_013694825.1 Solirubrobacterales bacterium | reverse complement strand
GTCAACCTCGTCGCGCGGCTCCACGCCGAGCGGCCGGTCGGCAAGCCGATCCTGCTGAGCAGCCACATGGACGTCGTCCAGGCGAATGCCGCGGACTGGACCTTCGACCCGTACTCTGGCGAGGTCGCCGACGGCTACATCTACGGCCGCGGCACCCTCGACATGAAGGGCATGGGTTCGTCCTCGACGAGGGCGGCTCGGGGCTGTGCGGCTTCTTCGGCGCCGGCGACGTCTTCGCGGTGTCGGTCGGCGAGGAACGCCGCGGACTGGTCGGTCCGGCCGATCGGATGCGAGCTGTCGATCTTCACGTAGGCCGAGAGGACCTCGGCAGCTTCGTGGGTGACGGCGTCCCAATCTACCCTGTCGACCAGAGGATGGGGAGCCGAGCCGCCGCCGCCCTCGGCACCGGCATGCGACAGGATCGTGGCGCTCGACTCGGGACCCAGCATCGCGTTTCCTTCCCCTGGCACTCGTTCTCGGCCGCTCGGGCACAGCGGCGCATCGCGCTCCTCGACGAGGCGGTTGGCTGATCCGCCAGTCCTACTCGGGGACGCCCGAGCTCGCGGACGGCCGGGCCGGGCCGCCGCTGATGCCGATCGGAACGCCGTCGGCGCGCCAACAGGCGGCGCCGTGGAGCAAGCCTTCGGCGTCGACCAGGACGCCGTTCATCCCGCCGGCGACCTTCTCGACGATCTCGACCTGATGGCCGAGGGCCTCGAGCCGGGTCTTCAGGCTCGCGACGTCCGGGAAGATCGCTTCCAGCTCGAGGCTCGCGCCCTGGGTCCAGACGCGCGGCGCCTCGACGGCCTCCTGCAGCGTCATGCCGTGGTCGACCACGTTCAGGATCGCCTGCGCCACGGCGCCGAAGATGCGCTTGCCGCCCGGCGTCCCGAGCGCCATGAACGGGCGGCCGTCGCGTAGCACGATCGTCGGCGACATACTCGATAGGATCCGCTTGCCCGGCGCGATCGAGTTCGAGTTGCCCGGCGTCGGGTCCATCAGGCTCATGCAGTTGTCGAGCAGCATCCCCGTGCCGGGCGTCGTCACCTTCGAACCGAACGCCTTCTGCAAGGTCTGGGTCGCGCTGACGATCGTGCCCTCGTCGTCGATCACCGTGCAGTGGGTCGTGTTGGCCCCTTCGCCGCCCATGAAGCGAGCGAGGGCGGCAAACTCGCCGGCGGCATGGTCGTGCGCCCGGCCCAGGTCGACCTCGGCCCGCCGCCGCTCGGCGTAGTCCTTCGACGTGAGCTGCTCGACCGGCACGCGTACGCGGTCGGGGTCGGCCATGTAGCGCCGTCGGTCGGCGAACGCGATCTTGAGCGTCTCCGCCAGCAGGTGGACGTAGCCGGGCGACCCGAACCTGAGCTCCGCCCGGCCGATCGGGTACGCCTCGAGCAGGTTGAGCATCTGGACGATGTGGGTGCCGCCGGACGACGGCGGCGCGGTCGAGACGATCTCGTGGCCGCGGTACCGGCCGCGGACCGGCGCCCGCTCGTACAGGCGGTAATCGGCCAGATCCTCCAGCGTGATCAGCCCGCCGTTGGCCGGCATGTCGGCCACGATCGTTCGCGCTAGCGCGCCGATGTACATCGTCTCGGCGCCCTCGTCGGCGATCTGTTGGAGCGTCCGCGCGTAGTCCGCCCGCACGATCCGCTGGCCGAGGGCGGGCACCCGCCCGCCCGGCAGGAAGACGTCGGCCGTGGCGGGGAACCGGCCGATCGCCTCGACCGCGGTCCCGATCATGCCGACCAGGTAGGCGCTCGCCGCGAAGCCGCCCGCCGCGAAGCGGATCGCTGGCTCGATCAGCTCGGCCAACTGGAGCCGCCCGTAGCGCTCGACCACGTGCGCCCAGCCCTTGAGCGCGCCGGGCGTGGCGACCGCGCGGTAGCCGACGTCGTTGGCCCCGTCCGTCGTCTCGTAGTCCAGGCTGTCCGGCAGCGGATCGTACATATCGGGCGTGGCGGCGGCCGGCACAGTGGCGTAGTTGTCGACGAAGACGATCTCGCCGCTCCGCCCGTCTCGGATGGTGAAGAAGCCGGCCCCGAACGGCGAGACCATCATCGGCTCGACGACCGACAGCGCGAACAGCGTCGCCACGGCCGCGT
>JACDBR010000268.1 GCA_013694825.1 Solirubrobacterales bacterium | reverse complement strand
CAGGCCGAGCAGGATGTGCTCCGTCCCGATGTAGTTGTGCCCCAGCGAGAGCGCCTCGCGCAGGGCCAGCTCGAGCACCTTCTTGGCCCTCGGCGTGAACGGGATCTGCCCCGAGGTGACCTCCTCGCCGGAGCCGACGATGCGCACGACCTGCGCGCGAACGCGCTCGACCGTTATGTCGAGGGATTCCAGCACCCGAGCCGCCAAGCCCTCCTCCTCGCGGAGCAGGCCGAGCAGGATGTGCTCGGTGCCGATGTAGTTGTGCTTCAGGGTGCGGGCTTCTTCCTGCGCCAGCACAACGACCTGCCTCGCCCGCTCAGTGAATCGCTCGAACATCTTCCTCAGTGACTTCTTCCTGGCCCGCTGATCCGGGCCGCCGCTTGAAACCTCAGACGCACCTCGTTGGGTCTATCGACTCTCGGTAGCTGCTTCCGGTGGCTAGTGGGAACGCAGAGTCGCCGGAAGCCCATCCACTGTTTCGGCTGCGCCCTGCCGAGGGATTAGGAACCTCCGGTCTGTCGTTGACGGCGAAGCCGAAGTATACCGGGGTGCCCCGGCCGACTTTAGGGTCTGCCGTCGCGGCCGGCTAGTCGCGCATCGCCGGGAACAGGACCACCTCGCGCAGGCTGGGAGACCCGGTGAGGATCATCACGAGGCGGTCGATCCCGAGGCCAACGCCGGCGGTCGGCGGCATGCCCTGCTCGAGCGCCTGCACGTAGAGCTCGTCGTAGGGATGAGCCTCGGCGTCGCCGCGGGCGATCTCAGCCGCCTGGGCCTCGAAGCGCCGCCTTTGCTCGTCGGGGTCGTTGAGCTCCGAGAAGGCGTTGGAGATCTCGATCCCGCCGATGTAGGCCTCGTGGCGCTCGACCAGGCAGGGCTCGCTGCGATGGCCCTTGGCGAACGGGGAGAGCTCGACCGGATAGTCCATGACGAAGGTCGGCTCGATCAGGCTCGGCTCGACGGCCCGCGAGAACAGCTCGTCGACCAGCTTGGCCCATCCCCAGGCCGGATCGGTTTCGAAGTCGACCGCCGCGGCCAGCTCGTCGCGTCCGCGGTGCTCGAGGATGTCGACGCCGGTCCGGACGGCGATCTCCTCCCGCATGCCGACCCGCCGCCAGGGGGGCGCGAGGTCGATCGTCGCCTCCCCCGCGACCAGCTCGGTGCTGCCGTTGACGCGTTCGGCGACCGCCGCGACCAGGTTCTCGATCCGAGCCGCGGCGTCGCCGTAGTCGGCGTAGGCCTCGTACCACTCGATCATCGTGAACTCGGGGTTGTGCTTCGGAGAGACCCCCTCGTTTCGGAAGTCCTTGCCGAGCTCGTAGACCCGCTCGAGGCCGCCGACGATCAGCCGCTTGAGGTAGAGCTCGGTCGCGATCCGTAGGTAGAGATCGCGGTCCAGCGCGTTGTGGTGGGTGGTGAACGGGCGCGCCAGCGCACCGCCGTAGAGCGGCTGGAGGATCGGCGTCTCGACCTCGAGGAAGCCGTCGGCGTCGAGTGCCTCGCGAACCGCGCTGACCGCTCGAGCGCGCTTGACGAACAGCGCGCGAGAGGAGGCGTTGGCGATCAGGTCGAGCTCGCGGCGCCGGTAGCGCGTCTCGGTGTCCCTGAGTCCGTGGAACTTGTCGGGCGGGGGCCGCAGGCTCTTGGCCAGCAGGGTCCAGCCGGTCAGCGCCAGGGAGAGCTCGCCGCGACGGGTCTTGAAGGCGGTGCCCTCGACGCCGACCAGGTCACCGAGGTCGAGTCGCACCAGGCGCTCGAGCGAGTCGGCGCCCAGCGCGTCGGCGCGGGCGTGGAGCTGGATCGCGCCGTCGGCGTCGAGCAGGTCGAGAAAGGCCGCCTTTCCTTGCCCGCGCCGGGCTGTCAGGCGCCCGGCCAGGCGGTAGGAGATCTCGGTTTCCTCGCCGGCCTCGAGCCCCGCGTGGCGCTCGCGGACGAGCCCGCTTCGCACGCGCCGCTCGTAGGCGTGTGGGAACGGATCAACACCCTGCTCGCGCAGCCGCGCCAGCTTGTCGCGACGCTCGGCGAACACGTCGCCGGGCTCGCGCTCGCCCTCCGCTGCGGTCGGCTCGGTCACGCGAGCAGACTAGTGGCGGGCAGGGCCGCCGGAGCGCGCCCTCGACCCACCGCGGTCGGCCTTCAGGCAGCCTCGATCTTGGTGATCTTGAGCTGCTTGCTGGCCCCGCGCGGGGTCTCGACGCTGACGATGTCGCCGCGCTTGTGGCCGAGCAGCGCCTTGCCGATCGGCGACTCGTTGGAGAGCTTCTGCTCGGCGGGGCTCGCCTCGGCGGAGCCGACGATCTGGAACTTGCGCGAGTCGCCGGAGTCCTGATCCTTGACGTGGACCAACACGCCCACCCCGACCTTGCTGGTGTCGATGTCGGAGGCGTCGACGACCGTCGCTCGGCGCAGCCGCTCCTCGAGCTGGGCGATCCGCTGCTCGAGCAGCGCCTGATCGTTCTTGGCGTCGTCGTACTCGGAGTTCTCGGCGATGTCGCCGAACTCGCGGGCCTCCTTGATGCGACCGGCAACCTCGCGACGCTTGACCGTCGAGAGGTGCGTGATCTCGGCCTCGAGCTTCTCGCGGCCCTCCTTGGTGATCAAAGACTCTCGCGCCACTTGCTGTGACCTCTCCTCGCGGACGTACGCGACTTCGCAAAACGGGACGTGATCTGAGGTAGCGGGGCCCCTGAGAACGGAAACGCCCGGCGCGGCGCCTTTGGGCGCCAGCGGACTCGGGCAGCGGCCGATTATAGCCAGCCCGAGCGGAGCCGAAATCGGCGGTCCGGTCGGGCGGCGCAGGGCGCCCGACCAGGCGCCAGCGGGCGGGGCGACGGCCCGCTAGACGGGGCTCGCAAGCCGCTCGCGAAGCTCAGCCAGGAGCTCGCGGACCTCGGCGAGGGAGCTCGTCGTCTGAAAGGCGTGCGACTGCGCCCCGCTGACGCCGAGGCGCTCGAGATACCAGGGATAGAACTTGCGCAGGTTGCGCGCCGCCCGTTCGGCACCCCAGTGCTCGGCGGCTCGGCCGAGCACCCATT
>JACDBR010000266.1 GCA_013694825.1 Solirubrobacterales bacterium | reverse complement strand
CCGTCCCGGCGCCTGGTCGCCTTCGCCGGCGACCCGCGCGGCTGGGTGCCGCGGCGCTTCGAGGTCGTCGGACAGCCCGACGGCGACCTCCTCCACCGGCTCACGGTCGCCTTCTCGGAGGTCGGCGGCCCCGCGCTGCTGATCGGCACCCGCACCCCCCAGCTGACGCCGCGGCTTCTCGACTCCGCGCTCGCGGCTCTGCTCGAGGCGGACACCGAGGCCGTGCTCGGCCCGACGCAGAGCGAGCGGGTCTGGGCGATCGGCCTGCGCGGGCGCGACCCTCGTCTACTGCGCTCTGGAACCGACGGCGATCCCACGGACAGCGGCACGGTCCGCGCCCGGCTGAGCGCGTCCGGCCTGAGGATCGCCGAGCTGGCGCGCCTGCGCGCCGTGGAGACCTTCTCCGACGCGGTCGCCGTCGCGGAGGAGACCCCCAACCGCCGTTTTGTCGAGGCGCTCGGCGCGCTGCCGTTCGGAGCCGATCCCGCAAACGCCTGACCCTGGCCGACCGGTGCGAGCAATTCCGCGTCGCGCCCTGCAAGAGCGCGTCGGCTCGAGGCCCGGGGTGCTCGCTGTTGACGGATGCCGCTACGAAGCGGCGACGGTCGGTGCCTTAGGTAAATCGGGGCGCCCGGATTTGAACCGGGGACCTCACCGACCCGAACGGTGCGCGCTACCAGGCTGCGCCACGCCCCGAGAGCGGTTCAGTATGGCAACCGGGCGCTGAGCGCCGCGGGATGTGGCGGCAAGCCGATCGGTCCGATCCGACGGCAGCCCATCGGAGGACGACCGCCACGAGATCGTCACGGACCGGCTCCACCCCGACCGCGATACTTCCCAGAGGATGAGTCGCCCGGGCGAAGCGATCGAGCGCGACCGCGCGGAGGCTCGGGGGGGCACCCCGTGGCTGGGGATCGCGCTCTCGCTGCTCGGCTCGCTCTCGCTGCTCGCCGCCGCGCTCGCGATCCCGCCGCTTCGCGAAGCGGTCGGCAACGCGCTCCAGGGCGACACCCAGGCGGTTCGCGCCGAGCTGCGCTCGCTCGGCGCCGGCGGCCTGGCGATCGTCTTCGGCCTCACGATCGTTCACACCGTCGTCTGGTACCCGACCGAGATCGTCAACACGGCGGCCGGCTTCGTCTTCGGCTTCTGGCCGGCGCTCGCCCTCTGCCTCACCGGCTGGGTGACCTCCGGGGTGCTCGGCTGGCTGATCGGCCGCTCCGCGGCGCGGCCGGTGCTCTACCGCCTGATCGGCGAGCGGCGCTTTCGCTCTGCCGAGGAGCTCGTCGAGCGCGGTGGGATCCCGCTGCTGCTGGCGATGCGTCTGCTGCCGATCGTCCCGTTCGCGCTCTTCTCGATTGCCGCCGGCGCGGCCCGCGTCCCGATCTGGCGCTTCGTCTGGACGAGCGCGCTCGGCTACCTGCCGCTGACGGCCCTGTTCGTCTATTTCGGCAGCCGCCTCGACGAGCTCTCGCTTGGCGACCCGACGCTCTGGATCGGCGTCGTAGTGCTCCTCTCGCTGCTCTTCGCCGCCCACTGGCTCTCACCGAGGAAGCGGAGACCGAAGGGCGAGAGCTCCCCCGAGTCAACGCCGGAGCGGCGCAAGACCGCCGCCTGACCGGGATTCGGTCGCTTTGTGCGCCAGAGATCAGCAAGGCGGCCGGAGCCATGAGGGCCCGGAGGGGGTCCGGCGACGGGAGACTTGCGAGGCATGGATGCCGAGCACCAAGGCCCCCATGGATGGGTGGGCCGTCTCCCGGCGGCGGACCCTCGGCCGGGACGCCGGAACTGCCCCTACCCCACCGCCTCGATCGCCGCCGCGATCTCCTCGGCGCTCGGTGAGGCGAGCAGCTCCTCCGTGCCGCCCGGCCCCTCGACCACCACACCCGGCTCGTCTCCCAACTCGAAGTCGATCGCAAGCTGGGCGTCGGCCTCGATGATCTGGCGCACCTCCTCGTCGTCGAGCGCCGCCTCCCAGGCGGGGACCTCGAACTGCGGCACCGAGTCGGCGACCGACTGGAGCTCCTGCTCGTCCACCGTCTCGCCGAAGCTCTCGAAGTTGCGGGCGAACAGGTCGGCGTACTGCCATTGGCGGTCCTGCTGGCCGGCGGCGGTCGAGGCCAGCGCGGTGAGGGTGAGCATCCGCTGCGTGACCGACAGGTGGATCAGCTCGAGGCGGGCCTCGCCCGGGCGCACGTAGGGCTCTACGAGCGGGTCGATCGACTCGACCTGGAAAGCGGCGCACTCGCTGCATTGGAGGTCGTTGAAGACGGTGACGGTGACCGGCGCCTCGTCGTCGCCGGCGTAGGCGGCGTCCTCGGAGAGCCCCCCGTAGAGCTGCTGGACCTCGTTGATGCCGCCGATCGAGGCCGGCTGCGGGCCGCCCTCGCCGATCGAGATCGAGACGATCACGTAGCCGACGCCGAGCAGCGCGAGCGCTAGCAGCGCCCGCACGACCCAGACGGAGACGCTCACCCGGTAGCGGCCCTGTAGGCGCTCACCCGGTGACGGCCTTGTAATAGCGGACTGCCAGCCCGGTCAGCAGGGTCTCGAAGCCCTCCTCGACGGCGATCCCGAGATTCTCGGCGTAGGCCTCGAGGCCGCTGCGCTCGATCTGCTCGGAGCGGATCACGACCTCGTCGATCAACTCCGGGTGCTCGTCGCAGAAAAAGGCGCCGATCGAGTAGAGCTCCGTCTCCATGAGGACGTCGATCAGCGAGCTTCGCGATGGCTCGGTGGCGCTTTGCGGGGTGCCCTCCACTGGCGCTCATCGTAGGCGACAGCGCGCGCGGCGAGGCGGCGCTTCGAATGGCCGCCGGTCGACGCGACGCTGTTGAAGCGCCCGGCCGGGCGAGATAGGTTCGTCGGCGAGTCCGGCGCTCGTCATCGCTGCCCGCGCCGGCACCGGGAGAGACGTTGCGTTCGACAGACAAGGAGCCCGCGCAGTGGCAAATCATCTGACCCCCGAGGAACTGGCCCGTGAGGTCAATATGGAGCGACCCGAAGTGATCTCGCACTGCGTCGAGCTCGGCGTTCCGATCCTCGGTGGCCGCATCGACAAGACGCTGTTCGTCGCCAACCTCAAGCGCCTCGAGCAGAAGGGCAACGAGCGCGCCGCGTCCTGATCACTCTCAGGTAGCGTTCGTCACAGCCGCCGGGAACCGCCGCCGGCCACCCTGACCAGGAGAGCCACAGATGGAGACCGCCACGGCCTCGCAGCCTGCGACGCCGCCGCAGACCCACAGCCGCACGATCGCCGACCTACTGCCCGTCGCCGCGGCGGAGCACGCCGGACTCGACGCGATTCGCTACAAGGACGACTCGGGAAGCTGGGTCTCCGAGAGCTTCGCCGACTTCAGCGCCCGTGTTCGGGACCTCGCGCTGGGCATGGTCGACCTCGGCGTGGCCCAGGGCGACAAGGTGGCGCTGCTCGCCAATACGCGTCCCGAGTGGACGCTCGCCGACTTCGCGGCGCTCTCGATCGGCGCCACCGTCGTGCCGATCTACCAGACCAACTCGCCCGAGGAATGCCAGTACGTCCTCGAGAACTCCGACTCGCGCTTCGTGGTCGTCGAGGACGAGGAGCAGATCGACAAGATCCGCGCGATCCGCGATCAGGTCCCGAAGCTCGAGGGCGTCATCAGGCTGACCGGCTCGAGCGACGACGCGGCCTCGGTCGCCGAGTTGGCCGAGCGCGGCCAGACCCGCGCCGAGAGCGAGTGGCGCAGCCGCTACGAGGCCGTCGGCCCGGACGACATCTGCACGATCATCTACACCTCCGGGACCACGGGCCCGCCGAAGGGCTGCGTGATCTCACACGGCAACTACCGCTCGATGACCGACATGGCGCTCTCCGTCGACGTGCTCGAGCCGGGCGAGCTGACCTTCCTCTACCTGCCGCTGGCGCATTCGTTCGCGTTGCTGATCCAGTTCGTCTCGTTCTCGGTCGGCGGAACGCTCGCCTACTGGGAGCGCGACCCGACGAAGATCGTCCCCAACCTCTCCGAGGTCAACCCGACCTACTTCCCGTCCGTGCCGCGGGTCTTCGAGAAGATCCACACAACGATCACCGGCAGCGCCGAGCGCGCCGGAGGGGCGAAGAAGGCGATCTTCGACTGGGCGATCGGTGTCGGCAAGCAGGTGCGCGCGGTCGAACGCCGCGGCGGCAAGCCGAACCCGCTGCTGGCGATCCAGCACAGGCTGGCCGACAAGCAGGTGCTCTCGAAGGTCCGGGGCGTCTTTGGCTCCAACATCAAGCAGGTGCTGAGCGGCGCCGCGCCGATCAGCCCGGAGATCCTCGAGTTCTTCGACGCCGCCGGCGTCAGCGCGGTCGAGGGCTGGGGGATGACCGAGACCTCGACCGCCTCGGCGGTCTCGCTGCCCGACGCCTTCAAGTGGGGCACGGTTGGGAGGCCATTTCCCGGTTGCGAGATCCGGATCGCCGAGGACGGGGAGATCCTCGTCAAGGGCCCGAACATCTTCCAGGGCTACTACAAGAACCCCGAGGCGACGGCCGAGACGATCGTCGACGGCTGGCTTCACACCGGCGACATCGGCGAGCTCGACGCCGACGGCTACCTGAAGATCACCGGCCGCAAGAAGGACATCATCATCACCGCGGGCGGCAAGAACATCACGCCCGCCAACCTCGAGGCCGACATCAAGCAGCACCCGCTCGTCTCTCAGTGCGTCGTGGTCGGTGACCGCCGCCCGTACCTGATCGCGCTTGTCACCCTCGATCCCGAGGAGGCAGCGACCTTCGCCTCCGAGCACGACCTGCCGACCGACATCCCCTCGCTCGCCAAGACGAGCGAGGTCCAGGCGGCAATCGAGCAGCGGATCGAGGCGATCAACAAGAAGTACGCCCGCGTCGAGCAGGTCAAGCGCTTCGAGGTGCTGCCCGAGGATCTCTCGCAGGAGAATGGCGAGCTGACCCCGACCCTGAAGGTGAAGCGAAACGTCGTCGTCGAGAAGTACTCGGACGAGATCGAAGCGGTCTACGCGCGCGACTAGCCGCTAGCGCGCGGCGCCGCGGAGCAGCGTCGCGGTGGTCTGCTCGAGCACCCGCCGCCAGACCGAGAGGTCGGCCTCCGGCTCCTCAGCTCCGGCTCCCTCTAGGGCGCGGGCGACGCGGGTGCCGGAGATCTCGATCCCGTGGCGCTCGGCCACCTCTCGCCAGCGCTCGTAGTCACGGCCCAGGCGGAGCGTCACCGACTCGAAGCCGTGGCGGGCTATCTGAAGCCGCGAGCGGTAGTCGAGGATCGAGGTGCCGAACATCAGCTCGTCGTTGAGCTCGGGTTCGATCAGGATGATGTCGACGCCGGAGTAGCGCTCCTCCCAGTCCGCGACGGCACGGTGCAGGCGATCGTGGGAGAGCATCCGGAAGGCCTGGTTGGCGACCGCTCCGGCGCCCATGTCGGAGACTCGGTGGGGGCGCGAGCCGGTGAAGGTCGGCACCTCCTTGGCGAAGTCGTTGACGAACGGGACCAGCGGATTGATCACGACGATGAACTTCGCCCCGCGGTCGACCGCGACGTCGATGTTGGTGGTCGAGCGGATGCCTCCGTCGATGAACTCGCGGTCGCCGATCGTGACCGGCTCGTAGACGACCGGCAGCGCCCCGGAGGCCGCGACCGCCTTGGAGATCGGCACCCTCGCCCACTCCCCTTCGCCCAGCACGACCCGCTCGGTGGTGTCGAGATCGGTGGCCGTGAGGAAGAGCTCGGGGCCGAGCTCGCGGAAGTCGTCGGTGCGATCGGGATCGGAGAGGACCTCGCGGACGTAAAGCTCGAGCCCCTTGCCCGAGTACAGGCCGTTGGGCAGCAAGGCGCCGAGCGCGCCGGCGACGTCGATCACCGAGATGTCGCCGAGGCCCTTGACCACCTCGGCGGCGATGCCGGCAAGCCGAAACGGGGCGCGTATCGCGGCATCCGCGAAGCCCCGGTAATTGGGGCGGAGGATGGTGCGCAGGTCGATGTCTCGAAGCGGCGAGGGTAGATCGCGGTTGAGCACCCGCATCATCTCCTCGGGCGTGACCCCGTTGGCGGCCAGGCTGGAGACGAACGCCCCGGCGCTGGTCCCGACGTAGACGTCGAACTCGTTGACGCTGGTGTTCGTGGTCAGGAGGTCGAGCGCACGCAGGGCGCCGATCTCATAAACGCCCCCGGTCAGCCCGCCGCCACCCAGCACCAGGGCGGTACGCGAGCTCGCTCTCGCCCGGCGGCGCGATCCCCTGCGACTGCCTGCGCTCGCGACGTCAAGGTCGACGACGTTGTCCATGCTGGAGGCAAAGTATCCCAGGAGCGAGGGCGTCAGCGCCGCTAACCTCGCGGCTGATGCCGAGGTCGCAGCAGTCGCGAGCGGTGGTTGCTCCAGCTCGCCGGCGACGGCGACGGAGGACTGGGTTCGTCCTACTCCTGGCTTCGCTGGCCTTTGCGCCGCTCGGCGCCACGCTGGCCCGCGGCGACGAGGACGGCGGCAGCCGAGGGGGGCGATCCGTCGTCGCGGTGAGCGCCGCCGACCGCCAGGAGCGCTTCCCGCCGTCACTGGAGGTCAGCGGGCCGGACTACCCGGCCGCGGTCGGCGAGCTCGGCCTTCCCCCGGTAGCCGGCGCGGCGCGGCGGGGATCCG
>JACDBR010000264.1 GCA_013694825.1 Solirubrobacterales bacterium | reverse complement strand
GGACGGGACCGTCCAGGAGCTGCTCGAGATCCTCGGAATCCCCTATAGCGGCCCGCGCGTAGCCGCGTGTGCCCGCTGCATGGACAAGGTCGCCGCCAAGCACACGATGGGAAGGCACGAGATTCCGACGCCTGACGCGGTCGCCTTCAATCGCACCGCCTTCCGGGAGCTCGTCGCGGCCGACACGCTCCCCGAGATCGTCGAGCGGCTCGGGCTCCCACTCGTGGTCAAGCCCGCCTCGCAGGGCTCGGCGCTCGGCGTCGGCTTTGCGATCTCGGCCGCCGACCTGCCGGGGGCGCTGCTCGCAGCCTTCTCCTACGACGAGCGGGTGCTGATCGAGCGCCACGCCGTCGGCCGCGAGCTCGCGGTGGGGGTACTCGACGGCGAGCCGCTGCCGATCGTCGAGGCGCGGCCGCGAGACGAGGACCGTTTCAACTACGACGCTCGCTACGAGATCGGGCGCACCGACTACGTCTGCCCGGCCGAGCTCTCCGACGCCGAAGCAGCCGCGGTCCGGGAGGTGGCGCTTCAGACCTGCGAGGCGCTCGGGGTCGACGGCTTTCCGCGCGTCGACCTGATTCTTGGCCTCGACGGCCCGCTCGTGCTCGAGGTAGAGGCGATCCCAGGCCTGACCGACACTTCGCTGCTGCCGATGGCGGCCGAGGCGGCGGGGATCTCCTTCGAGGAACTGTGCGGACGGATCATCGAGCCGGCCAGGGCCGGCTCGACCTAGGCCGGAGATTGAGGCTTCAGGCTCCGGCGGCCTCGGCGCTTCGCAACCCGCGCACCGCCCAGGCCGCGAAGACCGCAATCAGTGCGACGGCGATGGCGATGGCGACGAGCAGCTCGGCCGCGATCCCGGCGATCAGGTCGCGGCCCGTGTCGAGCAGCACGGTCATCGGGTTGACCGAGGCGACCGCCTCCACCCAGCCCGAGAGCAGGTCGAGGGGGACGTAGACCGGCGCCAGGAAGAGCACGCAGAAGACCGGCATCTGGATCGCCGGTCCGCCCTGGAGGCTGCGCAGGCGCATCGCCACCCCGGTCGCCCAGAGCGTCGCGGCGACGTTGACACCGATCGCGAGCCCGTACATGCCGGCCAGCTCGACCCCCGTCGCCGCCGACCTGCATTCCGACAAGCAGGCCGACCACGGTGATCACAAGCATCGTGAACAGCGCGCGAAGCAACGCTGACGCCGCATAGCCGAGCACGATCGCCTCGCGGCGGCGGGCAGCCAGCATCAGCCGCCGCGCGAAGCCGTTCTCGAAGTCGCGGGCGATCCCGAAGCCGGCGAATACGCCAGCGAAGGCCGCCGACTGGAGCAGGACGAAGACGAACTGGAAGGCGGTGTAGCCGGCGGGGAAGTCGAAGCCGGGAACGTCGCCGATCGCCGACAACCCACCCGCGAAGGCGGCGAAGAAGAAGAGCGGAAAGACCAGCGAGGGGAGGATCAACGCGGGATTCGTGAAGTAGTTGTGGGTCGAGCGCCAGGCGACCGCCCGCGCAGTTGCGAGAGTCGCCGAGCTCACGTCCGGGCCATCCTCGAGCGCAGGGCGAAACTCGAGGCGGTCAGGGTCAGCACCGCGATCCCCGCGGCACAGCCGAAACCGAGCGCGAGCGCCTCGGCGTCCCAGCCGCTGATCAGCAGGCTGCGGATCGCTTCGACCAGATAGGAGACCGGGTTGTAGGTGGCGATGGTCCGAAACCAGTCGGTCTCCATCAGCTCACGCGGCAGGCTGACCGAGGAGAGGAAGAGGAAGACGAAGAACAACGGGAAGAGGCCCTGGACGGCCTCGCCGGATCCGGTCCGAAGCGCCGCCAGGGCCCCGAGTCCGCCAAACCCGATCGAGATCACGATCGAGAGCGCTAACAGCACCGGGATGCCGCCGATCCCCGCCTCGAAGCCCGCCCCAGCCGCCGCGCCGACTGCGAGGAAGACGACCGCCTGCATCACCCCGAGCACGACGATCCCGGCGAGCTGGCCGGAGAGCAGCGCCGGCCCGCGCAGGGGAGTCAACGAGAGCCGCGAGAGGAAGCCCGTCTCGATGTCCTCGGCGAAGTTCGCCCCGGCGCTGTTGGCGGCGAACAGCGCCCCCTGGACGAACGGCACCGCGAGCGCGAAGGTCAGGTAGGAGCCGGTCGGGAAGCCGGGAAGCTGCGTGGCGGCGGCGAGGCCTGAGGAGTTGATCGCGAACAGCAGCAGCGGGAACGCGAATGCGAAGACCAGGTTGGCCGGCTGGCGCAGCGTCCGCAGAACGGAGCGCCGGACAAGCAGCCCGGCGTGCGCAAGGCCGCTCACCCGCGCGATCCGGCCAGCTCGCGCTCGGAAGGACCGGCGCCTTCCGGATCCTCCTCGGCCTCGGCGCCGGCTCCCTCGAGGGAGCGGCCGGTCTTCTCGAGGAAGACATCGTCGAGGCTGGGGTCACGGACCGCCAGGCTCGAGACCTTGATTCCGGCGGCGTCGAGAGCGCGCACCACGGCGGTGAGGTCGGCGGCGGCGGTGAACCTGACCGAGACCAGGTCGGCGGCGGACTCGTTGCGCTCGCCGAAGCGCTCGAGCAGGTCGGCGAGGGCTCCGAGCTCCGCGGGGTCGGCTGGCGCGGCCTCGACCGACGAGCCCCCAACCTGCGCCTTGAGCGCTGCGGGAGTGCCCTCGGCGACCAGGCGACCGTGGTCGATGATCCCGACCCGGTTGGCCAGCACGTCGGCCTCCTCGAGGTACTGCGTCGTCAGGAAGACCGTTACCCCGTCCTCGCGGGCAAGCCGCGCCACCTCGTCCCAGAGCGCCGTGCGGCTCTGGACGTCGAGGCCGGTGGTCGGCTCGTCGAGGAACAGGACGCGCGGGCGATGAACGAGCGCCAACCCGAGGTCGAGCCGGCGCTTCATTCCGCCCGAGTACCCACCGACGCGACGGTCGGCGGCCTCTGAGAGCCCGACCCGCTCGAGAAGGGCGTCGCCGCGGTTACGTCGCTCGGCCTTCGTCAGCCCGTGAAGGCCGGACTGGAGGCGCATGTGCTCGCGGCCGGTCAGGTAGGGATCGAGCGCCGCTTCCTGGAGCGCGGCGCCGATCGCGGCGCGAACCTCGGGGCCTTCGCGGACGATGTCATGTCCGGCGACCCGCGCGGTTCCGGCGGTCGGCGGCAGCAGCGTCGTCAGCATCAGCACCGTCGTCGACTTGCCGGCGCCGTTGGGCCCAAGGAAGCCGTAGATCTCCCCCGGCTCGACGCGGAGCTCGATCCCGTCGACGGCGCGCGGCGCGCCCTTGAAATCTCGGACCAGGCCGGAGACCTCGATCCCATTGTCCGCTCGACGGCTGCTTGCCTCACCCACGACGGTGACCGTAGCAGAAACGTAGGAGTCTCCAACCATTGGAGCCTCCCTACATCGCTATTCTTCGCTCGATGGCGATGGACGCTCACCCGCAGGCCCGGGCGGCCTGGCAGGCGGTCATGGAGCTGCTTGCTCGGGAGCGGCCTCGGATCCTCGCGATCCAGGCCGAGCATGACCTGAGGCCACCGCAGGTCTTCGCCCTCAACGCGCTCGACGAGCCGGCGCCGATGGGGCGGATCGCCGAGGCGCTGGCCTGCGACCGCTCGACGGTCACCTGGATCACGGACCGGCTCGAGGTGCGGGGCCTGGTCAGGCGGCTGCCCGACCCGCACGACCGCCGCGTCACCCTGCTCGAGCTGACCGCGGAGGGCCGCCGAGTTCGCTCCGCGGTTGAGCGCAAGCTCGCCGTGCCGCCGCCGGTCTTCGAGCGGCTGAGCGACGAGGAGGCCGAGCAGCTGCGAGCACTGCTCGGCAAGCTGCTCCACGACCGCTAAGGACGAGGCGCCTCCCCGCCCGGTGGCTCGGCGAGCTCGCTCGAGACCGGCGGGGCTCAGTCGCCCTTCGCGAAGTCCTCGGGAGTGACGTCGTCGAGGAAGTCCTTGAACTTCTCGACCACCTCCTCCTGGTCCTCGACCTCGTGCTCGAACTCGATCGAGGACTCCTCGATCACGTCCTCGGCGGCGAAGATCGGCGCCGAGCACCGAACCGCCAGGGCGATCGCGTCGGAGGGCCGGGCGTCGATCTCGGCCTCGGATCCGTTGATCGACAGGGTGATCGAGGCGTAGAAGGTGTTGTCTCGCAGCTCCGTCACCGAGACTCGGTCGATTTTCGCGTCGAGGCGCTCGACGAGCTCGTTGAGCAGGTCGTGGGTCATCGGGCGCGGAGTCGACGCTCCCTGCAGCTTCATCAGGATCGCGGCTGCCTCGGGATGGCCGATCCAGATCGGCAGGAAGCGACTGCCCTCGACGGTCTTCAGCAGCACGATCGGCTGCTTTCCGACCATGTCGAAGGAGACGCCGTATATCTGCATCTGCTGCATGGGTTGACCTGCCCGCGATCGAGGATCTTCGCCGCTCGGCCTGAATGCTCAGTATAAGAGCGGGGTCAGGCGGCGCCGGAGGACTCGGCGCCGTGACGAAGGCTCGGAGCGCCCAGTCCCTCGGCGAGAGGATGGGCGATCGTGGATTCGAACCACGGACCTCTTCCTTATCAGAGAAGCGCTCTAACCAACTGAGCTAATCGCCCTTGCTGAGGGCCATCTTAGAGGCCTCAGAAGAGGCCGCATGCGGCCCGTGCAGGGGAGCCGGCACGGCGCACGCCCTACGCTTCGGCAGTGTCCAAGCGGCCAGACATGCCGCCCCTTACGCGCACGGCTCTGAGCGACGATCCGATCGCTCAGTTCGGCGCCTGGTACGAGCGCGCAAAGGCCGAGGTGCCGCTCGCCGACGCGATGACGCTGGCCAGCGTGGACGAGGACGGCACGCCGGACGCGCGCATGGTCCTGCTGAAGGGATTCGGAGACGACGGCTTTCGCTTCTTCACCAATCTCGACTCCGTCAAGGCCCGGCAGGCCGAGCGGGCGGGCGTCGTCGCGCTCGTTGTCTGGTGGCGCGAGCTCGACCGCCAGGTGAGGGTTCGGGGACCGATCGTGCCGCTGGGTGAGGCCGACTCGGACGCCTACTTCGCCAGCCGGCCTCGAGAGAGCCAGATCGGAGCCTGGGCCTCGCCACAGAGCCGTCCGCTGGCTGACCGGGACGCGCTCGACGAGCGCGTCGGCGAGGTCGAGCGCCGCTTTCGGGGCGCCGAGGTGCCGCGACCGCCTCGCTGGGGTGGCTACCTCGTACGGCCCCAGACGATCGAGTTCTGGCAGGGCCAGGTGGGTCGCCTCCACGACCGCTTCCTCTACACCTACGGCGCCGGCCACTGGGCGATCGAGCGCCTCGCTCCCTGAACGAGCGGATCAGTGACTGCGGTGGCTGGCGAAGCCGAGCAGCTCGTCGAGGTCGGCGAAGTGGAGCTCGACACGCACGCCGCTGCGAGCTGGACTCACCTTGACGCCTCTCCCGAGAGCCCCCTCGAGCGCCTCCTCGGCCTGCGTGATCGCATCCTGCTCGTCGGGAGTGCGGGCGGGTGAGCGGTAGCGGCGTGCCGTCCCGCCACGGGCGCGGCGCTCGGTCTCGCGCACCGACCAGTCCCGGGCCGCCGCCTCTCGCGCCAGACGGCGGCGCGCGTCGTGATCGCCCGCGGCCAGAATCGCTCGGCCGTGGCCCTCAGTGAGGCTCCCTGCGGCGATCAGCTCGAGCGCCTCGTCAGGCAGCTCGAGTATCCGCACCAGGTTGGAGATCGCCGATCGGCTCCGGCCGAGGCGCTTCGCGAGCTCCTCCTTCGTGATCCCGAGGTCGTCGATCAGCAGCGAGCAGGCGCGCGCCTCGTCGACCGGGTTCAGGTCCTCGCGGGCGACATTCTCGATCAGCGCGGTCTGAAGCCGCGTGGCTTCGCCCTCGGAGCGCAGAATCGCCGGCACTTCGGCGAGCCCGGCGAGTTGCGCGGCTCGCCAGCGCCGCTCCCCGGCGATCAGCTCGTAGCGGCCATCCCCGAGCGGACGCACGACCAGCGGCTGGATCACTCCCGCCTCGCGGATCGAGGCGGCGAGACCCTCGAGCGAGCCGGACTCGAAACGGCGGCGCGGCTGGTCGGGGTTGGGGGCGATCAGCTCGACGGCGACGCTGCGTAGCCCGATCTCGCCGAGCTCGCTCTCCGCCGGGAGGATCGCCGCCAGCCCCCGGCCCATTCCGCGTCGCGACATCAGGCATCCGCCTCGACGAGATCGTGGTCACGGCGCTCGAGGGTCACCGGCGCAAGCCGGTGCTCGCGCTCGCTCAGCTCCCGAGCCAGGGCGCGGTAGGCGAGGCCGCCGCGAGTGCGAGGCGCGTGCGCCGTGATCGGCACCCCGAAGCTTGGCGCTTCGGCAAGCCGGACGCTGCGGGGGATGACGGTGGCGAACACGAGCTCAGGGAAGTGGCTTCGAAGCTCCCGCTCGACGTCGTTGGCGAGCCGGGTGCGCTCGTCGTGCATCGTGATCAGCACGCCGGTCAGAACCAGGTGGGGGTTGAGCTCGCGGCGGATCAGCGCCAGAGTCTCCATGAACTGGATGAGTCCCTCGAGCGCAAGGTACTCGGCCTGCACCGGCACGATCACCCTATCGGCGGCGACCAGGGCGTTGACCGCAACCGGGCCGAGCGAGGGCGGGCAGTCGAGCAGGGTGAGCGAGAAGCGCTCGCGCACTGGGCCCAGCCCCTCGCGGAGCCGGCGCTCGTAGCCCGGCTCGCGCGGCAGCTCGATCGAGGCGCCCGCCAGATCGCCGCTCGCGGGAACGAGCCAGAGGTTGTCGGGTCCCGCCGGACGGGCAGCTGCGGCGATCGAGCTCTCCCCGCAGAGGCAGCCATAAGCCGAGGGCTCCTGGTCGCGCGGGCAGCCGAGCCCAACCGTGGCATTGCACTGCTGATCCAGATCAACCAGCAGCACCTGGCGTCCGTCGGCTGCGGCGCTGGCCGCGAGGTTGACGGCCGTAGTCGTCTTGCCGACACCGCCTTTCTGGTTCGCGATCGCATAGACGGCACCCACGTCGGGTCAAGTTACCCGCGGTGGCGGCGGTGGCGAACGGCTCGCGGCCACCGCGCCCGCGGTTCGCCGGCAGGACGACGGCGGCGGCCGTCAAGCACCGAACGGGCGCTTTGCGGCCATTCCAGGACGCCGCGGCAACCCCGCCGGGGTCTCGCCCTGCTTGACCAGCAGATGCAGATGACGGTTGCGCGAGCCTGGATATGGCGTCACAGCGACGATGTCCTCGGAGCGCATCGCCGTGCGCGACTGGGCCCGATCCGCGTGTGCCTCCTGATCGGGCTGCCGCGCTCCCCTCCAGGCGACGAGAGCGCCTCCGTGGACGAGCAGCGGCGAGGCGAGCTCGGCGAGAGTCGCCAGCGAGCCGACGGCCCTCGCCGTGATCACGTCATAGGCCTCGCGCCCGCCCGCGGGAGGGGCCTCAAGCGCCCACTCCTCGGTCCTGGCGGCCACCGCGCGGGCATTGCCGAGCCCGGCGGCGTCGATCGCGCGACGGATGAACTCGCACTTGCGCGCGCTCGCCTCGATCAGGTCGACCTGGGCGGCGGGCAGGCACGCCGCCAGGGCGAGGCCAGGAAAGCCCGCACCGGAACCCACATCCGCGATCCGCCTCGCTGCGTGAAGCTGGCGCAGGCCGATCGCGGCCAGCGAGTCGGCGACGTGGACCCGGCGCGCCAGCTCGACTTCGGTGACGGTCGTCGGCGCCGCGGGGTCTGAGGCAAGCAGCTCGAGAATCAGCTCGAGCTGACCGGTGGCCTCCTGCGAAAGGGCACTCAATCGACCAGCGGCGCGACGACCACGCAGCGCTCCGAGCCCTCCCCCTCCGAGAACGTCTCAACCCCCGCTCGCTCCTTGAGGTGCTCATGGACGATCCGGCGCTCGCCCGGAGTCATCGGCTCGAGCTCTATCTCGACCTTGGCTTCGAGCGCTCGCTCGGCCGCCAGATCGGCCTGGCGAACGGCGGAATCGCGGCGATCACGTCGATAGCCGGCTGCGTCGACCACGACGCGCTTGCGCTCGCCCGAGCCACGGAATGCGGCGCGGTAGCAGAGCAGCTGCACGGCGTCGATCGTCTGCCCGCGCCGGCCGATCAGGATCCCGACGTCCTCGCCGTCGACCTGGCCGAGGATCTGCTCGTCGTCCTCGCTCACCTCGACGTGCGCCTCGAGCTCGAGCTGGGAGACGATCCGCTCGAGCAGCGCCCGGACGCGCTCGACCGGCTCGACTGGGAATGTCGCCTCGGAGCTCAAGGCCTCAGCGGCGCCGCTTCTTCTTTCGCGGCGGGGGCGGGGGCGGCCGCGCTGCGACCGACACCGCCTCCTGCTGTTCGGGAGTCGGAGCCGGGATCAGCCTCTGGACGACCACCTGCTGACCGAGGCTCCAGACGTTGGTCGTAATCCAGTAGATCGCCAGCCCGGCCGGCTGCGAGACGATCAGCGGTGCGAACAGCACCGGGAGAGCGAGGAAGATGTACTTCTGGGCGCCGCTCGCCGTCTGCGTGGTGGCCGTCGTGTAGAGGAAGCTGAGCACCGTCGTCGAGATGAAGAGCACAATCAGGATCCCCGTCTCTAGTCCCTGCGGCTTCTCGATCACCGAGGCGACGAACAGGAAGCCCTCGCTGGCGCCGCTCTGCTCGACGTCGGCGGTGAAGCTGTCGCCGCGCAGCAGCTGGTAGATCGCGATGAAGAACGGGATCTGGAGCAGGAACGGGAAGCACGAGGCCAGCGGGTTGACCTTGTTCTCCTTGTAGAGCCTCAGCATCTCGCGCTGCTGGCGCTCCTTGTCGTCCTTGTAGCGCTCCTGGATCGCCTTCATCTCCGGCGCGATCACCTGCATGTGGCGCATCGAGCGGATTCCGCGCAGCGAGAGCGGCAGCACGAGCAGCCGCACCGCGAAGGTCAGAGCGACGATCGCGAGCCCCCAGGACATGCCGACGTCGCTCTGGAAGAACTTGATCATCGACTCGGCGACGTCTGTGATCGGCTGCAGGATGTTGGCGAACAGCGCGGGGGTCATGCGGCTCCGGTCTCGGCCTGGGGCGGCTCAGGGTGAGCCGTGCAACCGCCCTCGCGCTGCGAGCGCAAGCTCGCGGCGCGAAACAGACGGCGATCGGAGAGCTCGTCGACGCCCCCGTGCGAAAGCGGGTTGCAGCGCATCACCCGCCATGCGGCGAGGATCGTGCCGCGGATCAGGCCGAGCTCTCGGATCGCCTGCTCGGCGTAGCTCGAGCAGGTCGGGTAGTACTTGCAACGCGGCGGCAGCGCCGGTGAGATCAGCTTCCGGTAGGCCCGGATCGGCGCCAGGGCGAGCGCCGCGGGGAGCCGTTTCACGTGCAACGCTCGAGCGCCCATCACGCCACCTTCGCGAGCAGCTCGCGAAGGCTCGCGCGGACGCCGGCCGTGCC
>JACDBR010000245.1 GCA_013694825.1 Solirubrobacterales bacterium | reverse complement strand
ACAGGGCAGTACCAGCTCGAGGCAAGCCCGGAGCGCGCGGATGACTCCAGCGGGCGGATCGACGTCGACATCTGCCGCCGGCCCGCCTCGGGCGGGGAGTGCGTTCGCCCGCGGGTGATCGACTTCGACCTCTACCTCGACCGCCGCGGCACCGACGACGACAGCACCCTCAACCGCGCCGGGGTCGACGCGCTCCACGCCCGCGGCGGCTACGCGGTCTGCTACGTCGACGCCGGCTCGGCCGAGCTCTTCCGCCCCGACTTCCCGCGCTTTCGCCGCTGGCACCGAAGCCACGGCCGCTCGCTGCTCGGCAACCCGTTCTCGAGGCGCTTCCCCGACGAGCGCTGGATCAACATCGGCGCCCGAAAGCAGCGGCGCTTCGTGCTCGGCGTGATGGAGGAGCGCACCGCCAAGTGCGCCAGAGCCGGCTTCGACGCGGTTGAGTACGACGTCGTCGAGGCCTGGTCGGCCGGCAGGCGGACGACCGGCTGGAACGTCTCCTACCGCGATCAGCTGACCTACAACCGCTCCCTCGCCCGGCTCGCCCACGAGCAGGGGTTGGCGGTCGGGCTGAAGAACGACCTCGGCCAGGCCCGCGCCCTTGCCGAGGACTTCGACTTCGCGATCAACGAGGAGTGCGCGGGGTTTGACGAGTGCCGCGCCCTGCGCGCCTTCACCCGGGACGGCAAGCCTGTCTTCCACGTTGAGTACGAGCTCGAGCCCGACCGCTTCTGCGATCAGACCCAGGGCCGGCTCGGCTTCCAGTCGATCAAGAAGGCGCGCGACTTCTCGCTTCGCCCGCTCCCCTACGTGCCGTGCGAGTAGTGTGGCCGATGTGGAGTTGGCCTGTGGATGCATAAGACGCTAGGCGTTATCAGCTATAATGCTCAGTAACTTATGCCTAAAGTGCCTCCACCAAAGCCACGCCCGCTGCCTCACTCGGTGCGGCGGAACGTCCGACTGATTGCTGGCCACGTCGTCGCCTGGCGCAAGCTTCGCAACCTGACGCAAGCACAGTTGGCTGACCGGGCCGGGGTCTCGCGCGGCACGCTCCAGCACCTCGAGAGCGGGGGGGGAGGCGTGGGTCTCGAGAACCTGCTCCGGGTCTTGCGGGCTCTCGGCTTGATGGAGCAAGTGGCACATGCCCTGGATCCGTACGAGAGTGACGTCGGACGGCTGCGCTCCGACGAGCAATTGCCACGCCGTGTTCGACCGCGAAGCCTGATCAGACCCGATGGCTGAGGTTCGCGTCGACGTCTTGGTCGAGCTCGCTGGCGAGACCGTCGCGGCCGGCCGCCTCTGGTCTCATCGTGGTCGCGGGACGGAGTCCGCAACGTTCAGGTATGAGGAGGATTACCTGGGCCATGCGGACGCCTACCCGCTCGACCCCACCCTGGAGCTGGACGGAGCCCCGCAGCAGACGCCGGAGGGGCACTCGATGTTCAGGGCGTTCTCGGATTGTGCACCGGATCGTTGGGGACGCCTCCTGATCCAGCGCGACGAGACTCGGCGTGCGCGTCGGGAGGAGAGCGTTGAGAGAAGCTTTGGGGAGATCGACTATCTGCTCGGCGTCCGCGACGACATGCGACAGGGGGCCTTGCGCTTCCGGGACCCGATTGAGCGTCAATTTCTGGCCAGCGAGGATGCCGGCGTCCCGCAGCTCCTAGAGCTCCCGCGCCTGCTGCACGCGGCCGACCATCTGGAGCGCAACTCGGCGACGGACGAAGAGTTGAGGGAGTTGCTTCGGGGAGGAAGCTCGCTGGGGGGAGCCCGGCCGAAGGCGCACGTCATCGATCAAGACGGCCGCGCTGCGATCGCGAAGTTTCCGAGCCCCAGTAAGGACAGCTGGGACGTGATGCGCTGGGAGGCGGTGGCGATGCGGCTGGCCGAGGCCGCCGGAATCACCGTGCCGTCTTCGCAGCTCCACATGATCGACGGCAAGCCCGTCTTGATCATCGGTCGGTTCGATCGAGTCGGCCGCCAAAGAATCGCCTACGTCAGCGCGATGACGATGCTCGAGGCGAGAGACGGGGAGCAGCGGAGCTACTTGGAGATCGCTGAGGCGATCGAGATGCAGTCGCCGAGGGCTAGCCGGGACCTCCGCGAGCTGTGGCGCAGGATCGCCTTCTCAGTCCTGATTTCCAACACCGACGACCACCTGCGAAATCACGGCTTTCTGCGCACGAGCACGTCAGGCTGGTCGTTGTCGCCGGCCTTCGATCTCAATCCGGATCCAAGTCCGGGCCCTAAGCGCCTTAGCACGGCGATCTCCGACGGCGCGGTCGAGGCCCGGGTCGATCTCTTGATTGAGACGGCTGAGTACTTTCGGCTGACTCAAAGAGATGCGGGCGAGGTGCTGGGAGAGGTGAGTGGATCAGTGGCGCGCTGGAAGGACGTTGCGTTGAAGGCGGGCCTCGACTGGGAGAGCATCGCCCAGATGGAGCCCGCCTTCGAGCACGAGCAGGCCAGACAGGCACGGCAGATGCGGCACTTGCTGTGAGAGTGGGAACCGCGCGAGGCTCCGGCCGTCGCGTTCCCGTCGTCGTTCGCGACGGCGGCCTCTACGAGCTCGCCGGTGACGGCCGCGACCTGCGCGAGCTGATCGCCGCCGGACGAGAAGCGATCGAGGCCGCCGCCGAGCAGGCCGCCGGGCCGCTTGCCGGCGCCGAGCTGGCGGCGCCGCTCCGCCCCGGCAAGATCGTCGCGATCGGCCTCAACTACCTCGATCACATCCGCGAGCAGGGCGGCGAGCGCCCGGAGCGCCCGCTCGTCTTCGCCAAGTTCCCCTCCTGCGTGATCGGCCCCGGCGAGCCGATCCCGATCGATCACGAGGTCAGCCGCAAGGTCGACTGGGAGGTCGAGCTCGCCGTCGTGGTCGGCGAGGAGATCAGCCGCGCGAGCCCGGAGGAGGCGATCGAGCGGGTCTTCGGCTACACGGTCGCCAACGACGTCACGGCTCGCGACCTCCAGCGCTCGGACGGACAGTGGGTGAGGGCCAAGAGCCTCGACGGCTTCTGCCCGCTCGGGCCCTCGATCGTGAGCGCCGACGAGCTCGGCGACCCGCAGGCCCTGGCGCTCAAGACCACCGTCAACGGCGAGGCGATGCAGGACTCCTCGACCGCCCAGATGCTCTTCGGGGTAGCCGAGCTGCTCTCGTTCTGCTCGCGGAGCTTCCGCCTCGAACCGGGCGACGTGCTCTTGACCGGGACGCCCTGGGGCGTCGGCGCCTACATGGACCCGCGGCGCTTCCTCGAGCCCGGCGACGAGGTCGAGGTCTCGGTCGAGCGCATCGGCCGGCTCCGAAACCCGGTCGTCGCGGCAGGCTGATGGACGCATTGCGCGAGCGAGCGGGCGGCCCCCTCCGGGCGCTCTTCGGCCTCCCCGACGCAGTCTTGCGCCGGCTCGCC
>JACDBR010000209.1 GCA_013694825.1 Solirubrobacterales bacterium | reverse complement strand
CTGCCGGCGATGACCGAGCTGCTGCGCGAGATCTCGGACTCGGGGCTGTCCTCACGCGAGGGCTGCGGCAACACCGTGCGAAACGTCACCGGCGACCCGTTCGCCGGCGTCAGCGAGGGCGAGGCCTTCGACATCACGCCCTACGCAGGCGCCTACGTGCGCTACTTCGTTCGCCACCCGACCACCCAGCTGATGCCGCGAAAGGTCAAGACTGCCTTCACGGCGACCGATGAGGACGTCGCGATCACCGGCATCCACGACATCGGCTTCATCCCCCGGCTCCGCGACGGCGTCCGCGGCGTCGAGATCAGGGTCGGCGGCGGCACCTCGATCATGCCCCGTATCGCACCCACGCTCTACGACTTCGTCGAGCTCGACAATGGCGACTATCTCAAGGTCGCCGAGGCGGTCTTCCGCCTCTTCGACCGCCAAGACTGGCTGCGGGTCAACCGCGCTCGCGCCAGGATCAAGGTCCTGATCGACAAGATCGGGATCGAGGCCTTTCGCGAGCTCGTCGACTCCGAGCTCGAGGGCGACTGGTCGTCAGAGCGCGACTTCTCGGTCGACCACCTGATGCTCGAAGCCGACGAGGAGGCCTGCGCACCAGGCCCTTACGAGGCTGCGGCCTCGCCCAACGGTGACCGCTCCGAGTTCGAGCGCTTTCGCGAGTCCAACGTGAGCCCGCAGCGCCAGCAGGGCTTCTCGACCGTCGTCGCCAAGGTCACCCGAGGCGATCTCACCCCCGAGCAGTTCCGCGGCCTTGCGGCGATCATGCGCGAGTTCACCGGCGGCTTCGCCCGCACGACCGTGCAGCAGAACTTCGTCCTTCGCTGGGTCCGCGACGAGGCGGTCTACGACGTCTACGAGCGCTTGGACGCGCTGGGTCTCGGTGAGCCGGGCGCGCGCGAGATCACCGACGTCGTCTCCTGCCCTGGCACCGACTCCTGCAAGCTCGGGATCACGAGCTCGATGGGCCTCAACCGGGCGATCGCCGACAAGCTCGAGCAGATGCAGATCAGCGATCCGCTGACCCGCAAGGTCCACATCAAGATGTCGGGCTGCCCCAACGGCTGCAGCCAGCACCACATCGCCAACATCGGCTTCTACGGCGCCTCACTGAAGGTCGGCGGGCGCACCGTGCCGGCCTATATCCCACATATCGCCGGCAACTACGAGGGCGGCTCGGTGATCTACGGCGCGCGCCTTAGATCGCGGATCCCGGCAAAGCGGGTGCCGGCGGCGGTCGAGCGCTGGCTTCGCTCCTACGAGAGCGAGCGAAACGACGGCGAGGAGTTCAACGACTTCGCCGAGCGGGCCGGCACGAAGCACTTCGAGGAGCTGATCTCCGACCTCTCGATGCCGGCCGAGTTCAGCCTCG
Organism: Solirubrobacterales bacterium; assembly: GCA_013694825.1. Classification (GTDB taxonomy): domain Bacteria; phylum Actinomycetota; class Thermoleophilia; order Solirubrobacterales; family 70-9; genus JACDBR01. The sequence goes on along the minus strand of JACDBR010000209.1, from coordinate 7,602 downwards.
AGACGCTCGATCAGTTCATCGACTGGAGCCGCTCCGAGCCCTACAAGGTCGAGCGCGGCGAGGGCGAGTGCGCGATCTAGCGAGATGGAGCCCGCAACGCTCACAACCATCAAGCGCCCGGCGCCCTTCGCGGACGCCGACGCCGCCCACGGCGAGGGCACCGGCTCGCCCCGGGGCGGCGCCGAGCCGCGAGCCGGCGCCCGGCCGATGATCGGCGGCATCGAGGTCGATCCGATCGAGATCTCGGCGAAGATCGAGGCGCTCGACGCGCCCGAGGCGATCGAGTGGGCGCTTGGCGAGCTCGGCCCCGAGCTGCTATTTGCGGTCTCCTTCCAGAAGACCAGTTCGGTGATCATCGACCTGGCACACCGGGTCGACCCCGCGGCACGCTTCTTCTACTTGGACACGGACCTGCTCTTCGAGCAGACGTATGCGACCCGCGATGTGCTCGCCGAGCGCTACGGGATCGAGTTCCAACGCCACCACAACATCTCCGTCGACGAGCAGGCCGAGCGCCACGGCGCTAACCTCTGGCGCCGCGACCCGGACGCCTGCTGCGGCATTCGTAAAGTCGAGCCGATGCGGCAGGCGCTCTCGGGAGCGGCCGGCTGGGTTGCCGGGATCCGGCGTTCGGAGTCCCGGAGCCGTGCCGGGGCCGCCAAGTTCGGATGGGACAAGCGTTTCGGCCTCTGGAAGCTGAACCCCCTCGCCGACTGGTCGGATGGACGAGTCTGGAATTACATCCAGGAGAACAACGTGCCCTACAACCCCCTACACGACCAGGGCTACCCCTCGATCGGGTGCACCCACTGCACGGTCAAGCCGGTTGACGGCGCCGACGAGCGTTCGGGTCGCTGGCGGGGCACCAACAAGACGGAGTGCGGAATCAATGGCTAGCGCCGAGAGCACACTGACCCTCGAATTGACCAGCCGGCAGGCCTCGGACTTCGAGCTGCTGGCAAACGGCGGCTTCGCCCCGCTCGATGGCTTCATGGGCCGCGCCGACTGGGAGTCGGTCTGCGAGCAGATGACGCTCTCCAGCCTGCCCGGCGCCGAAATTTGGCCGATCCCGATCACCCTGGCGACGGACTTCGAGGCGGTCGAGGGCGACGTCGTCAAGCTGGTCGCCGCCAATGGCAAGTCGCTCGGCAGCCTGACCGTCAGCGAGGTCTTCGAGCGTGACGTCGACCGCGAGGCCGAGACCGTCTACCGGACGACCGACGACGATCACCCCGGGGTTGCGGCAATCCGCGCCGAGGGCAGTCGCTGCCTGGCAGGCAAGATCGAGGTCGAGGCGCTGCCCGACCACGAGGAGGCCTTCCAACGCCGCTACCAGACCACCGAGGAGTCGAAGCGAGCCTTCGCCGAACGCGGCTGGAAGCGGATCGTCGCCTTCCAGACCCGCAACCCGATCCATCGCGCCCACGAGTACCTGACCAAGGCCGCGCTCGAGATCTGCGACGGGCTGTACATCCACCCGCTGATCGGCGAGACCAAGCAGGGCGACATCCCGGCCGACGTGCGGATGCGCTGCTACGAGGTCCTGATGGACAACTACTACCACCCCGAGCACGTGATGCTGGGCGTCAATCCCGGCAAGATGCACTACGCCGGGCCTCGCGAGGCCGTGCTGCACGCGATCATCCGCCGCAACTACGGCTGCACTCACTTCATCGTCGGGCGCGACCATGCCGGCGTCGGCGACTACTACGGGACCTACGACGCGCAGCGGATCTTCGACGACATCGACACTCAGACCCTCGGCATCACGCCGCTGTTCTTCGAGCACACCTTCTGGTGCGAGGAGTGCGAGGGCATGGGCTCGGCGAAGACCTGCCCCCACCCCCAGGAGTCGCACCTGTTCCTCTCGGGCACCAAGGTTCGCGAGATGCTCGGCCGTGGCGAGACCCCGCCGCCCGAGTTCACCCGCGAGGAGGTCGCCGACATCCTGATCGAGTCAATGCGAAAGGAGTCGGCGTCCAATGGCTGACGAAAAGGGCTTCTGCCTCTGGTTCACGGGCCTCTCGGGCTCCGGCAAGACGACGATCACGAACCTGCTGGTCCGCGAGCTGCGGCGCCGCGACTCCAAGCTGGAGGTGCTCGACGGTGACATCGTGCGTGAGAACCTCTCGAAGGGGCTCGGATTCTCGAAGGAGGACCGCGACATCAACATCCGCCGGATCGCCTTCGTCGCCGACCTGCTGTCGCGAAACGGCGTCCCGGTGATCACCGCCGCGATCTCGCCCTACCGCGACATCCGCGACGAGGCGCGAGGGATGATGGGCGAGCGCTTCATCGAGGCCTACGTCGAGGCCTCCGTCGAGGCCTGCGAGGAGCGCGACACCAAGGGCCTGTACGCCAAGGCGCGGTCCGGCGAGATCAAGGAGTTCACCGGCGTCTCCGATCCCTACGAGCCGCCGCTCAGCCCCGAGATCACGGTCAACACCGAGGACGAGACCGCTGAGGAGTCGGCGCAGAAGATCGTCGCCTACCTCGAGGAGCGGGGCTTCATTCCCGCCGCGGTCGCGTCCTAGCCTCCCCGGCGATCCCCGCAGCCTGGCGAGGCGGTTTCTGAAATTGAGCGACGGGCCGGCCTCCGGGGGTTTCACTCGCACCTATCGCGCCGCGATCGGGGCCAGCGGCTTCGTGGTCGAGCGCTGGGGGAGGCTGCGGGTCTCCGGACTGGAGAGCCTGCCCGCCGCCGGCCCCGTGTTGCTGGCGGCCAACCACGACTCCTACTGGGACACCGTGTCGATCGGCGCGGCGGCCCTGCCGGTACGCCAGGTCCGCGCGCTCGCCAAGGTGCAGCTCTGGGACACCCCGGGCCTCGGCTGGGTCCTCAACGGGATGGGCCAGATCCCGATCGAGCGCGGCGCCGGCGACGCGGACGCTCTCGACAGCGCCGTGCGCGAGCTCCGCGACGGCGCCTGCATCGGGATCTTTCCCGAGGGCACCCGCTCGCGCGGTGGCGAGCTCCGCCCGCGAAGCGGGATCGGCCGCCTAGCCGCCCGCGTCCCCGAGGCCGAGATCGTCTGCTGCTCGGTGGTCGGCACGACCGACTTCGTCCGCTTCCCGAAGCGCCCCGAAGCGGCGATCCGCTTCTTTCGCCCTGCCGAGGGCGGGCTGAAGCCAGGCGAGGAGCCGGCCGAGTTCTCGGCCCGGCTGATCCGCGAGATCCGCGCCGGGGCGCCGTTCGCGCGGATCGGGCGACGGCGCAAGTAGCGGCACCAGCTCGGAGTCCTGCTTCAATCCGCAGGGGCCCGCGGCGGCGCACCCTCGCGACCAAGAGCGCCCCGGATCGGTCGGGCGCACCACGCCCACCTAGCCTGGGGCGATCGCGCTTCTCGACGAGATCAGGCAGGCCTGCGCGGGGGTAGCCGGGCGGGCGAAGTTCATCCGCGTCGAGCAAGACGAAATCGAGCCCTACGCGGCCGCGTTGGCCGAGGATCTCGCGAACTTCGGCGAGCGCGGGCTGGTCCTCGCCGACCAGCCGCTAGCCGACCGCGCGGCCTACGCGCTCTGCTTCAACGCGATCAACTTCGGTTCGGGTTGGTGGCCGACGATCCGCAAGCGGCCGGGGCTGTCGGGCTCGGAGACGATGATGGCGGCGCTCGAGGATCGGTTCCGCGAGCGCGGCGCCTGGGAGCCCGCCAATCTGGTGGCGATCGAGCCGGCCGAGGTCGCCGCGGTCCTCGGCCAGGATCCCGGGCACGAGCTGATGGCGCCGTTCGCGGCTGCGCTGCGGGAGCTGGGCGCCCAGGCAGGGAGTGCCGGTGGCCACCTCGAGCTCTCCCGAGCGCTCGGCGACTCGGCGGGCGCGGCCGTCCAGACGCTCGCCGGCTGGACATGGTTCGAGGACCGCTCGGTCCACGACGGCGAGACCGTGCCGATCTTCAAGCGCGCGCAGATCGCCGTCGCCGACTTGAACCGTGCCGGCGCTCGATCCGATCCGGACCTCGATCGCCTCACCCTGTTCGCCGACAACCTGATCCCGCACGTGCTGAAGCTGGACGGCGTCCTGCGGTTCGATTCCGAGCTCGACGCTCGGATCGAGCGCGAGGAGCTGATCGAGCACGGCTCGCCCGAGGAGGTCGAGATCCGCGCCTGCGCGGTCCACGCGGTCGAGCTGCTCGCCGCGGCGATCCCGAGCGCAAGCGCCCACGAGCTCGACGAGCTGCTCTGGAACCGCGGCCGCGACCCGGGCTACAAGGCGCGCCCCCGCCACCGTTCCCGGACGACGGCTTACTGAGGGGCGCGTCGCGCGCTAAGGCTTCTCCGGCACCCGCGGCTCGCCCAACCCGTAGGTGTCGTAGGCGCCCCAGCGCGAGAAGGTCTTGTGGGTCGGGCCGTGGTAATCCGACGAGGCCGTCGGCACCAGGCCGAACTCCTCGCAGAGCTCGAGGCAGTGCTTGGTCTGCTCGGCGGTGTGGGGCGGGTAGAAGCTCTCGATCCCGTCGAGGCCGACGTCGCGCGCCAGGCTGTCGACCAGGTCGCGGACCTGGGCGGGGTCCTTGACGTCCCAGTAGGGATGGGCGACGACGGCGACCCCACCCGCCTCGTGGATCAGCCGCACGGCCTCCTCGGCACTCGGCCAACCGCGCGAGACGAAGGCCTTGGCGCCGGGCACGAGGTACTCCTCGAAGAACGGCCCCAGGTCCGGCCCCGCGCCGGCCGCCCTGGCGATGTGGGGGCGGCCGATCGCGTCTGCGGCTCCGGCCTTCTCGACCGCTTGCTCGAAGCTGACGTCGACGCCGTGCTCGTTCAGCCGACGGATGATCTCCTTGGCGCGGTCGACCCGCTCCTGCTGAGCGTGGTCGCAGGCGGGCTGAATCGCCTCCAGGTCGATCCAGTAGCCGCAGATGTGCAGGTCCTCCGAATAGCGGTGGACGCACGACATCTCGACCGCCGGGACGTTCTGGATCCCCGCCTGCTCGGCCTCCCGGGTGGCCTCGCGCACGCCGGCCACGCCGTCGTGGTCGGTCAGGGCCATCACGGTGATGCCGGCCTCGGCGGCGGCGCGGGCGACGTCGGCCGGCTCTAGCTGTCCGTCGGAGACTGTGGAGTGCGACTGGAGATCGATCACGGCGCGGCACTCTAGAGAGTCGGCCTGAGGCGGCGAGCGCCAGCCCGAAGCCAGTTCAAGTGAGATCATGGGTCGGTGAGGATCAGCGCCAAAGCCGACTACGCGGTCCGGGCCGCGCTCGAGATGGCAGCCGCGCCCGAGGGGGAGCCGGTCAAGGGCGAGCAACTGGCGAACGCCCAGGACATCCCGCTTCACTTCCTCGAGCACATCCTGCTCCAGCTCAAGCACGCCGGGCTGGTGCGAGCCCGCCGAGGCGCTCGCGGGGGCTACTGGCTGGCCCGCCCGGCGTCGGAGATCAACGTCGCCGACGTGATCCGCGCGGTCGAGGGACCGCTCGCGAACATCCACGAGAACGCGCCGGAGGAGCTCCACTACCCGGGCGCAGCGCAGCGCCTGCGAGACGTCTGGGTGGCGGTGCGCCACAACCTGCGAAGCGTGCTCGAGGGGGTGACCCTCGAGGACATCGTCGAGGACCAGCTCCCCTGGCAGATCGACGCGATGCTGACCAACCCGGAGGCTTGGCGGGCGCGCTAGACGTGCCGGCCGACAGCGCGCCCCCATGATCGGCCGCTCGACCGCGAATCCCCGCGCTAGCCGCTATCATCACCGACTCGACGCATTCTTCTTGACCTAGTCGCTAGGAAAGGTTCCAGGCGGCAGGTCCCTCTTAGCGCGCCCTCATGGACCCAGCGATAATCATCTTCGGCTTCGGGATCGGCTTGCTCGTCGGCATGACCGGGATGGGCGGGGCGTCGCTGATGACGCCCCTGCTGATCCTCGTCTTCGGGATCTCGCCGGTGACCGCCATCGGCACCGACATCTTCTACGCCGCCGTCACCAAGACCGTCGGCGGCTACAAGCACCTGAAGCTGAAGACCGTCCACCGCGGCATGGCCTTCTGGCTGGCGGTCGGCAGCGTACCGTCGGCGATCGCGGGCGTCTGGGTGATCGAGCTGCTCCAGGCCCGCTACGGCGAGGACCTCGACAAGCTCGTGCTCGGGATGCTCGGCGGCGCGCTCGTCGTCGTTGGCGTAGCCACGCTGGTCCGCTCGCTGTTCTTCGGCGGCACCATCCAGGAGCGCTCAGCGATGCACATGTACCGTCGCCACATCATCGCGGCGATCGTCACCGGGATGCTGACCGGGTTCGTGATCGGCCTGACCTCGGCCGGCAGCGGAACGCTGATCGCGATCGCGCTGATCGCGATCTTCCGGCTCACCCCGCAGCGCGTAGTCGGCACCGACATCTTCCACGCCGCCGTGCTGCTCTGGGCCGCGGGCATCGCTCACTGGGTCGGCGGCAACATCGACTTCCTGCTCGCGACCAACATCCTGATCGGCTCGATCCCGGGCGTCATCGTCGGCTCCAACCTTTCTGTCAAGGCGCCGCAGACCTTGCTGCGCTACACGCTCGCCGTCGTCCTGATCGCTTCGGGCTGCATGCTGATCGTCAAGGAAGGGGACCCGGCGGTCGTCGTGCCGGCGATCGGGATCGCAGCAGTGATGATGACGATGCTCTTCGCCGCCCAGATCCTCGCCGGCCGCCGCCAACGCGGCAAGCGCGGGGGCGACCCGGCGGGGGCCGGGGTCAGCTGAGCCTCCGCCTAGCCTCGCTCTGCCTCGTCGGCTGCCTCAGCGAGCTGCTCGACGACCTGTGCGAAGTCCTCGAGCCCGCTGGAGCTCCCGTATTGACCCGCGAGGTTGCGGGCCAGGACGCCCTCGAGAATGATCGCCAGCTTCCAGTAGCCGAGCGCTACGTAGAACTCGAGCTCTGAGAGATCGCGACCGGAGCGCTGGGCGTAGAGGTCGCGGATGCGCTCGCGCTCGGGGAAGCCCTCGGCCAGGGTCGGCGCGTCGGCCAGCGGCGCGAATCCGTCGCCGGGCCGAGCCCAGTAGACCAGCAGCAGGCCGAGGTCAGCGAGCGGATCGCCGAGCGTGCAGAGCTCCCAGTCGAGGACCGCGGCCACGTCGCCCCCGGCCGAGACGATCAGGTTGTCGAGCCGGTAGTCGCCGTGCACGATCCGGGCCGGCCCCTGCTCGGGTATCCGAGCGCTCAAACGCTCGTGCAACTCGTCGATCAGCGCCAGGGGACGGGTCTGCGAGCGCTCCCACTGGCCATTCCAGCGGCGCAGCTGACGGGCGACGTAGTCCTGCTTTCGGCCCAGCTCGCCGAGCCCGGCGGCGTCGGGGTCGACCGAATGGATCGCGACCAGCGTCTCGACCACCCGATCGCCGATCGCCTTGCGTCCCGACGCGTCGAAGTGCTCGTCGGCATCGCCCCGAGTGCGCAAGATCGGGCCCGAGACGAACTCCATGACGTAGAACGGCGCGCCGTTGACCGACTCGTCCTCGCAGAACCCGGTCACGGGCGGAACCGGCACCTGCGAGGCGACTAGCGCCGAGACGATCCGCTGCTCGCGGCCCATGTCGTGAGCCGAGGCGAGACGCTCGCCCAGCGGCGGGCGGCGCAGCACCCAGCGCCCGCCGACGGCATCCCGGACATCGAATGTCAGGTTGGAG
>JACDBR010000208.1 GCA_013694825.1 Solirubrobacterales bacterium | reverse complement strand
GCGCGGCGGCGATCCGGCGAGCGCGACCGAGCCGGGGGCGCACTCGGCAAGGGGCTGCCGCTCCAGGGGCTGCGCGCGTTGTAGCCGGGACGGCCACGGGCTCGGCGATCGTACCCGCACACGCGCGCTCGCCGAGCCGGTCAGCCCGAGGGACGGCTGTATTCTGCCGCGTCATGAGGCTGCTGACCTGGATGCTCGTGGTGGTCGCGCTGCTGCTGGCCGGCTGCGGGTGGAAGGTCCAGCGCGACTGCTCGCGCCCCGGCTACGCGACCGATCGGGTGCTCGAGGAGCTCGACCAGCGCGAGGTCCCGGCGCCCGCCGGCGACGACGCGCCCGCAGCCGCGGAGGCGAGCCCGTCGTGAGCACGAGCGCGGCAGAGCAGGGCGTGAGGGCCGGCGAGACGCAGCTCGACCGGCGGGCGATCGACACGATCAGGACGCTTGCGCTCGACGCCGTCGAGGCCGCCGGCTGCGGGCATCCCGGGATGCCGCTGGCGATGGCCCCCGTCGCCTACACGCTCTACGCGCGCCACATGCGCCACAACCCGAGCGACCCCGATTGGCCCGACCGTGACCGCTTCATCCTGTCCGCCGGTCACGGCTCGATGCTGCTCTACGGCGCGCTCCACCTGTCCGGATACGACCTCCCGCTCTCCGCGCTCAAGCGCTTCCGCCAGTGGGACTCGCTGGCGCCGGGACACCCCGAGCGCGACCGGACGCTGGTCACGCCAGGAGTAGAGACCACGACGGGACCGCTCGGGCAGGGACTCGCCAACGGCATCGGGATGGCGCTCGCCGAGCGCTTCCTGCGCGAGCGCTACGGATCCGAGCGGATGGACCACCGGATCTTCGCGATCTGCTCCGACGGCGATCTGATGGAGGGAGTGGGCTCGGAGGCCGCGTCGCTTGCCGGCCACCTCGGGCTCGGCCGGCTCGTCTACCTCTACGACGACAACAAGATCACGATCGACGGCGGCACCGAGCTCGCGTTCTCGAGTGAGGACGTCGACGCGCGCTTCCGCGCCTACGGCTGGCAAGTCCAGGCGGTCGACGACGCCAACGACCTGGCTGCCCTCGACACCGCGATCGAGGCTGCCTGCGCCGAGCAGCGACGTCCGTCGCTGATCAGGGTGCGCTCGATCATCGGCTGGCCCGCCCCGAACGCGCAGAACACCGCCGCGGCGCACGGCGCGGCGCTCGGCGAGGAGGAGGTTCGGGCCACCAAGCAGGCCCTCGGGCTCGACCCCGACTCCGAGTTCGAGGTTCCCGACCAGGCCTATGCGGCCTTCAGGCCCAACGCCGAGCGCGGCGCCGACCTTCAACGCGACTGGAGCTCCCGGCTCGAGCATTGGCGCGCCGAGCGCCCCGATCTCTGCGAGGAATGGGACCGCGCCTGGTCGGGCCGGCCCCAGCCCGGACTCGCCGAGGCCGTGGCGAGCTTCAGCTCGGACGCCCCGACCGCGACGCGCTCGGCCGGGGGCAAGGTGATGCAGGCGTTCGCCGCCTTCGTCCCGACGATGATCGGCGGCGCCGCGGACCTCGCCGCGTCGACCAAGACCGCGTTCGAGGACGAGGCCGACTTCACCCGCGAGCACGCTGGGCGCAACGTGCACTTCGGGGTCCGCGAGCACGCGATGGGCGCGGCCGTCAACGGGCTGGCCCAGCACGGCGGGATGGTCAGGCCATACGGCTCGACCTTCCTGATCTTCTCGGACTACATGCGCCCCGCGATCCGGCTGTCGGCGCTGATGAAGCTCCCCGTGGCCTGGGTGTTCAGCCACGACTCGGTGGGGCTCGGCGAGGACGGTCCGACCCACCAGCCGGTCGAGCACCTGGCCGCGCTGCGGGCGATCCCGGGCCTGACGGTGATCCGGCCCTGCGACGCCGCCGAGACGGCGGAGGCGTGGCGGACCACGCTCGAGGACCTCGAAGGCCCGGCCTGCCTGGTGCTGAGCCGCCAGAAGCTCCCGATACTCGACCGCGTGGCGCTCGCCCCGGCCGCTGGCCTGGCGCGCGGCGCCTACACCCTGTCCGAGCCGGGCTCAGGCGCGGCGCAGGCCGTCCTGATCTCGAGCGGATCGGAGGTGGCACTCGCGCTCGAAGCTCAGCGAGAGCTCGCGGGCGAGGGGATCCCGATCAGTGTGGTCTCGATGCCCTCGTGGGAGCTCTTCGCCGCTCAAGAGCGGGGCTACCGCGACTCCGTGCTTCCGCCCGATCTGCCGAAGGTCTCGCTCGAGGCCGGGATCGGCATGGGCTGGTCGAGCTGGGCCGACACCTCGGTGTCGATCGAGCGCTTCGGCGCTTCGGCGCCCGGCCCAGAAGTGCTGGAGCGCCTCGGGATCACCCCGGCGCGAGCCGCCGCGGCGGTCCGGGACGCACTCAGCGCCGCGTCCTAGCTCGCACGACTTCGGCTTGACGTTGGCTATGAAGCGAGTCAACCTCTTAGGTCGATGTCTATAACCCTGACGCAGCTTCGCAGCTTTCTCGCCGTCGTCAGGAACGGATCGGTTACCGGTGCTGCCGAGGAGCTCGTGGTCACCCAGCCTTCGGTCTCGGCCGCGGTCGCCGCCCTGTCGCGGGAGGTCGGGGTCGGACTGACCGAGCGGATGGGCAGGACGATCCGCACGAGTGACGCCGGCAAGGCCTTCGCCCCGTACGCGAGCGACGTCATCGGACTGCTCGAACAGGGCCAACGCGCCGCACGGGAAGTCGGCGCCACGTCCCAGCGACAGCTGCGGATCGCCGCGGTCACCACCGCAGCGGAGTATGTCGTCCCTCCCCTGATGCAGGCGTTTCAGGCCAACCGCCCCGATCTCGAGCTCACGGTCGAGGTCGGCAACCGCGGGCTGGTCTTCGAGCGGGCGGCCGAGCATGCCGCCGACGTCGCGATCGGAGGGCGCCCACCCGGCGACGGCCGCCTCGTCGGTGACGCGTTCCTGGAGAATGAGATCGCGGTAATCGCTCCCGCCGACGATCCGCTCGCCAAGCGACGCCGGGTCCCCGTCCGGGAGCTCGGCGATCGGGCATGGCTGCTGCGCGAGGAGGGGTCGGGAACGCGCGCGATGACCGAGCAGTTCCTCGCCAGCCACGAGCTGACCCCACGGGTGCTGACGCTCGGCTCCAACGGCGCCATAAAGCAGGCCTCGCGAGCAGGGCTCGGGGTCTCGCTGCAGTCGCGCACGGCCGTTGCGCTCGAGCTCGAAGCCGGGCTGCTCTCAGAGCTGCGCTTGCGAGAGGAGTTGCCGATGCGGCACTGGTACCTGCTGCGCTCCTCGATCGGGCCGGTGCGGGAGGCGGTGCGCGCGTTCACGGAGTTCGTCAAGCAACCGCAGGCCCGGGAGGCCGTCGAGGCGGCCCAGCGCGGCGCTGGTGGACTGCGGTCTTTGAACTCGACGAAATGAGCGAGCCGACCGTGATCCCGCCCGGCGGCGGCGAGATAGTCGGCGACGCGCCTGAAAGGCGGGTCGAGATCCTTGCCGACCATCAGGCGCTGCACGTGACGAGGTCGCGGTTCGGCCCGCGCCGCGACGGAGCGGACCTGCACGTTCACCGCCGCCACACGGATCTCTTCTTCGTCCTCGGGGGAGAGCTGACCATTCGACTGGGCCCCGAGGGCGAGGGCACCGTCGTGCCGGCTGGGACTCTCGCCCGCGTGCCACCACTCGTAGTGCACGGTTTCCGAAACGGGAGCGACGCCGACGTCAACTACCTCAACCTCCACGCGCCCGGGCGGGGCTTCGCGGACTTCCTGCGCGGGCTGCGCGACGGCCGCACAGTCTCCTACGACCAAGAGCCGCCACCGCCAGACGGCGGCCGTCCGACGACGGAGGCTGTCATTGGAGGCGACGAGGTGGTGGCCGAGCTGCCGGGCGTGCGGGCGGCTCTGCTCGCGGACGTAGCGGAGGTCGGGTTGTGGGAGGCGCGAATTGAGCCCGGCTGCCCGCCAGAGCCACCGCACCGCCACCGTCGCCACGTCGAGGGCTTCTACGTGCTCGAGGGCGAGCTGGCGCTCACGACCGGCAACCGCGAGCTCCGGGCAGCTGCAGGATCATGGGTGCAGGTGCCACGAGACGTCCCGCACAGCGTCTCCTTCCCCAGCTCCGAGCAGACGCGCTTGCTGAACCTGCACACACCGAGCTGCGGCTCCGGAGCCTTCCTGCGCGCTCTTCGCGACGCTGGAACCGGGGAGCTCGCCGCCGCGCGCGCCGGCTTTGATCTGCAGCCCGTGTGACGGCGGCCTCACGGCCTCACGAAGCCTCGCCGGGGACCTGGACCTCGCAGCCGGCGCCCTCGCTCGTCCAGCAGCGCACGATGTCGCGCATCGAGAGGATGCCGACGACCTCCGAGCCATCGAGGACGATGACGTGGCGAAAGCTGCCGCTGACCATCTGCGCCGCGGCAAGCTCGAGCGACCAGTCCGCCGCCGCGTAGACGAGGTTCGTCGCCAGGTGATCGCGGACCAGCTCATCGTCGATCGCCTCGCCGTTCCCGCTCGAGCGCAGCAGGTCGCGCTCGGTGATGATGCCCGGCCCAGGCTGGTCTCCATCGATCACGACGGCCGCGCCGACCTCCGCCTCGGTCATCCGCCGCGCCGCCTCGCGCAGGGTGTGGTTGGGCCCCACCGTGACGATGATCTCGTTCATGCCGTCGCGAACCTGCATCCGCAGGGGCCTCCCTACCAGTTGCCCGGCGAATCGACCCCGGCCACGTAGCAGAGCTGGGTCGGCGCGTCCGGCTCGGGCCGCAGGTTGGTCCGCCGGCAGCCGCTCAGCCGGACGTCACGATCGGGCATCGTCCCAGTCCATTGCGCAACCACCTCGGCTACGGCCTCCGCGTCTTCGCGAAAGATGACCAGGCGAGGCTCCCATAGCTGGGCGGGCACATCCACGCACACGTGGATCATGTCACCACAGCCGGCGAGCGACGATCTCCCGCGCAACCGCGACGGTCGCGGCTCGATCGCGAGCGCCGGAACGCCCGGCCAGGGCTCTCTCATGGGAGGACATCGACCGACGTGAGCTCGGACTCAGCGCGCGGCAACGGAGGGCGTCGGGCGGCCGTTCGCCGCGATCCGGCCCACGTCGGAGCGGCGCTCGCGCCGCCCCACGGCGCGTGGCACGAAGCATGCGTCGATGGCGTCGGGATCGACGTGCGTGACCGGAACCTCGTATCCGCGAGCGTGGCTCACGAGGTCCATCCTGGCCCAGCGCGACAGCCTGGCGGGAAGCGTCGAGACGATGATCTCGTCGAAGCCGATCACGTTCATCGCGTCGGCGATCGCAGCGTTGGGATTGGAGTCGCCGACCTCACCGGTCACCTCCACCCCGCTCGCTGCCCGCAGCTTGGGGAGCGCCGCCTCCAGGTTCTGCTCGGCCTCGAGCCGACCGGTGACCTCGGGGTCGACCACCCGATGCAGCCCGCGCGGCATCGCCGGCACGACGAGGTGGAAGCTCGCGTGCCCACGCCTGGCGCGGGTGCGAACCTCCTCGAGCAGTCCGGGGGTGGCTGCGGTGCGATTCGCTACGACGAGGATCCTGGCTGGCTGAGGCACTTGCATCTCCCTTGGGTGCTCGTACTGGTTGATACAAGGTGTACCCGGTACGTGCAGCGACAGCCATCGGAATTCGGCGGCGCCCCATAGAGGCCAGCCGATATGAGGGGCGTGGGCCGGGCCGGGCCCAGGTGACCCGCGGCCACGGTCATCGGACGGCCTGAGGCGAGCGGCGCCCGGCCTCCGAGTGCTCGTCGAGCCATCCCGCGAGGTCGTCGAGCACGCGCTCACGCTCAGCGGGCGGCTCGTTGAATATCTCGTGGTAATAGCCCTCGTAGATGTGCAGCGTCTTGTCCTCCGATGAGGCGCGCGCGTCGACCATGCGGCTGCCGCCGGGAGCGGTGAGTCTGTCCTCGCTGCCGTGCATCACGAGCAACGGAAGCGTCAAGGTGGGCACACGCTCGGAGAAGGTCTCGATCGCTGCGGCCATCACGGCCACCGTGCGAACGGGCAGCTTGCCGCGGTAGACGAGCGGGTCCTGCTCGTAGGCGCGGACCTCGTCCGCGTCGCGCGAGATCCCCGCCGAATCCACCTCGAGGATTCCCAGGCGTGGCGTCAGCTTCGAGAGCACCCTGCTCACGCCGCGGACCGCGGGCGACGCCGCCTCCAGGGCCGCAAGCGGAGCCGAGAGGATCAAGCCGTCGAGACGGTCCTGACGTTGCAGCGCGTACTCGATCGCGATGCATCCGCCGAGGCTGTGGCCGAGCAGGTAGAGCGGCAGGTCGGGCTCGGCGGCGCGGGCTTGGTCGACGAGGGTGTCGACGTCGGCGACCGCGCTGTCGAGGCTGTCGATGTAGGCGCGCGGGCCCTCCGAGCGACCGTGCCCGCGATGGTCGAGCCCGTAAACGTGATGCCCCTCGGGCAGGAGTCGCTCGACCACGTGGCCGTAGCGGCCGGCGTGCTCGCTGACCCCGTGGCAGAGCACCACGACCGAGCGCCCGGGTCCCTCGGCCCGCCACGCCTGCCAGGCGATGCGCACGCCACCCTTGCCGTCGAAGCTTCCGTCATGTTTGTCCAAGCCGTCTCCTTGGGTCGAGTCTCTCGTGCAGCCACGAGGCGCACCGGTCGCTGCCGGGAACTATCGCTGTTCGCCCGAAGCCGAGGTGAGCACGGACGCCGGCGCGGCGCACTTGCACCGCGGAAGCGCTCGGCTAGCTTTGCGTCTCGTGGACCCGACGATCGAGCCAGGCCGCCTGATCGAGACGCCGACGCCCGGGGCGACGGGGATGGACAGACGTGCGTTCGGCGAGTTCACGGGCCCACGCGGCGAACTGGCCTCATACGCTCTGGGATGGACCACGAGCTCCGATCCGCGTGTTGGGCGCCTCTCGATCGGTATCGGCGCCGGAAACCCCGGCGGAGGAACGTTTCACGCCGTGGTCTTCGTTCATGATGGGCGTCACGCGTTCAGCCTGGTCGATGAGCCGTTTGAGACCGTGCCCGAGGGTGGACCTCACCTCACCGCAGAGGATGCACGCGCCAGTCCGGACCTGCCGTTCATATGGGCGGTCGCTGATCTCGTGATGGCCCGCGACGTTTGCGGAGGATGGATGCGCCATTGGCTGCTGGAAACCTCCGCGGTGGCAACGCCTCAAGTCTTCGATCTCCAAGAGCCGGTCCTCCTGGTGATCAACGATGCCGACGATCACCTGTGGCAGCTGATCGGCACCAGTGATGCTGGGCCCAACGGCCGAATCGGCCACCTCTGGAACGCGGTCGATGAGGATCCGACCCTCTCGGAGGTACTCGACCTCGTCCCTGGAGAGCAGGCCCTCCGGGACCGGGTCGGCGGTCCATGGACGCGGTCCCCGATCTGAAGGGGCCATACGGCCAACGCCGAGAAACGGCTTTACCCCATCCGCGTAACGACCGATGATCCTGGAGATGGCTCCCGCCGGCAGGACCCGTTCGTATGAGACGCCACGAGCGCGGCGCCGCCCACGAGCGCGCTTGACGCGCTCGCCCCATCGGCGTCGGAGCGAAGCCGACGCACTGATGCGGGTCGCCGCGGCGACGGCAGGAGCCAGCACGCTCGACGACGTGCTCGAGCTTGCCGCCGAGCAGGCGAGAAGCGTGCTCGAGGCAGCCTCGCTCTCAGTCAGCCGCTTCGAGCGCGAGGAGTGTCAGATCCGCACACTGATCAACGTCGGCGCGCTCGGCCCGGGAGAGGAGCGCTATCCGCAGGACGAGAGCTATCCGTTCGCAGATTTTCCGCTGGTAGAGAAGCTGATACGCGAGCGCCGCCCATATTTTCACTCGATCGACGATCCCGACTGCAATCCCGCCACGGCGAATGTGCTCCGACAGCTCGAGAAGTCGTCTGAGCTCGGGGTTCCGATCGTCGTCGACGGGGAGGTCTGGGGCGAGGTTTGGGCGACCAGGGTTGCCGGCGAGGCCGATTTCGATGCGGCCGACGCTGAGTTTCTCGAGTTGATCGCGGAGCAGTTCGCGATTGTCATCGGGCATGCGGAGCACCTCTCTCGGGTGTCGATCCTCGCCTATGAAGATCCGCTGACCGGCCTCCCGAATCGCAGGGCCTTCGAGGAGCGGCTGGAGCAGGCGCAGCCTCAGCGAACCTTGATGCTCTGCGATCTCGACGGCCTCAAGAAGATCAACGATTCCGGAGGCCACGAATCCGGGGACCGCGCCCTCTGCGCCGTCGCGGAGGCGCTTGTGCCAGCGTGCATCGAGGTGCCGGGCGCCTTCGCCGCGAGGCTTTCGGGCGACGAGTTCTGCGCTCTGATCGAGGGCGGGAGGCTGGCCGATGGCGTCACCGTCGCGGCTCGGCTTCTCGAACTGCTGAACAGCACGCCGGAGCGGTTCACGGTCTCCTGCGGTGTGGCGGAGGCGACCGAGGTGACGGACAAGGCCAAGCTCTTGGAGGCCGCCGATACAGCCCTCTACGCCGCGAAGCGCGAGGGCGGCGCCCGGGTCTGCAGCGTTGCGGTCGACGAACGGCGCTCCAAGCGACGCGCCTACAACCACATCTCGGAGCTGAGTGCGCCGGAGCAGTTCCTGGCCGCCATCGATCGCCTTGCGGCCGATCTCGACGGTCCCCTCGCCGGGTCGTCGGTGCTCGACCGCCTGGAGGTCGTGGCCATGACGCTCACCGAGGTTGGCGAATTCGCGGCATGGGCCGTGTCGAAGGTCGAGCGGGGAAGCGATCTGCTTGTCGACCTGTCGGTCGGCGAGAACCGGGGGCGGAGGTTCGAACGGGTCCGTCCCGGACCGGGGCGGGGCGAATATCTGCTGTCCGACTTTCCGATCACGGCCGAGGTCGTGGAGGCAGGCTCCGGATGCTTCCTGGCGGAGAGGTCAGATCCGACCGCCCATGAGAGCGAGCTCCGACTGCTCGATGAGTACGAGATGCTCTCGGTGGTCGGCGCCGTTGGCATCGACCAGGGCGACGCCTACCTCGTCGAGCTCTACGGCGACGAGCACACGGTGTCGCCGCAGAAGATCCGGGCGGCCCTTCGCCTCACGGTTCGAGCGGCGATGCCCCCGCGCACGGCTGTTCCTGACTAATCGGGGCGACTGGTTCAAAGCAGTGCGAACAGCCCGGTCCTGAGCCATTCGCGGCGTGCCCTGCTACCCGAATGCTCCCCAGACGGAGAGTCGCTCCTCGTCTCTATGAAGAAGGGCTTCGTGTCAAGTAGCGGTCGGTAGCTCGTGGTCAGGGTCCTCTCGGGGTCTCGGGGT
>JACDBR010000281.1 GCA_013694825.1 Solirubrobacterales bacterium | reverse complement strand
GCGCCGTCGTTGGCGCCGACGAAGCCCGGAATTCCCGCGACCGTGTCGTGGTGGGCGCCAATCAGCACGGCGCCCTCGCCGTCGCCGTGGATCGTGCCGACGACGTTCGCCCAGGGCTCCTGGATCGTGACCGCGGCCGCCCCGGCCTGCTCAAGGCGGCGGGCGAGGAACTCGGCCTGGGCGGCGTTGGCCTGTGAGCCGGCCGGCCGCGGGCCGAAGGCGACCTGGCGGCGCAGGTCTCCGAATGCTCGCTCGGAGTCGAAGCGGTTCAAGCCGGGATCACCGCATCCGGCGCCCTCGCCGCCGCAGGCGCCCTCCTCGCCGCATGCCGCGACCAGCGAGACGAGCGCCAGGACCGCTGCGAGCAAGAGCTTGACGGCGGAGCCCCGGGCCGGCATCGGACTCAGGCTAGAGCTCTCGACACGGCGGCTTGCGAGAGTGGCGGATGGGCACCCGAAGCGTTGCCGGAGCACCGTGGCGCCTATATCGTCGCCGGCGTGGCGCAGCGGCATCTCGATCGGCTTTCCGGGCTCGACGTCTCCTTCCTGACCAACGAGACCTCGTCGAGCCACATGCACGTCGGTGCGATCCTCGTCTTCGAGGGCCCGCCCCCCAGCTACACCGACCTGATCGCTCACGTCCACTCGAGGCTTCACCTCGTCCCCCGCTTCCGTCAGAAGCTCTCGTTCCCCCCCGTTCCCACCAGCCGCCCCTACTGGATCGACGATCCGACCTTCAACCTCGAGTACCACGTGCGCCACTCGGCGTTGCCATCGCCTGGCTCGGAGGAGCAGTTGCGGCGCACGGCGGCCCGGATCTTCTCCCAGCAGCTCGACCGAACGAAGCCGCTGTGGGAGATCTGGCTCGTCCAGGGGCTGACCCGCGGGCGCTTCGCGCTGATCTCCAAGACGCACCACGCGCTGGTCGACGGCGTCTCGGGCGTCGACATCGCGACGGTGCTCTTCGACGTCACGCCCGTTCCTCAGAAGCTGGAGCCCGACGGGCCCTGGCTGCCGAATCCCGAGCCGAGCGGCGCCGGCCTGATGGCCCGAGACGCCGCCGGCCTCGCCCAGGCGCCCATCGGGATCGCGCGACGCGTGGAGCAGGCGACGCGCCACCCCCGGCGGACCGCGAGGGGGATCGCGGAGGCTGCGGAGGCCCTCGGCCAGGTCAGCTGGAGCTTCGCGAACCCTGCCCCGGAGGTACCTCTCAACGTCGAGATCGGCTCACACCGGCGCTTCGAGTGGGTGCGGACCGACCTCGGCCACTTCAAGAAGATCAAGAACGCCTGCGGCGGCACGGTCAACGACGCCGTCCTCACCGTGGTCGCCGGCGGGCTGCGGATCTGGCTTCAGAATCGCGGCATTCGCACCGAGGGGATGGAGCTGAGCGCCCAGGTGCCGGTTTCGATCCGGACAGACGACAAGCAAGGCCAGCTCGGCAACCAGCTCGCGGCGATCCGCGGTCCGCTGCCCGTCTACGTCGGGGACCCGGTTGCGCGGCTCGGTGTGGTGCGCGAGGCGATGGACGGGATCAAGGAGTCAAAGCAGGCGCTCGGCGCCGAGGTGATCGCCCGCTTTAACGACTTCGCCCCGCCGACCCTGCTGGCCGAAGCGGCGCGGATCAACTTCTCGACCCGCCTGTTCAATCTCGTGGTCACGAACGTGCCCGGACCGCAGTTGCCTCTGTACATGCTCGGCCGCGAGCTCCAGGACGTCTTCCCGGTCGGCTTCCTGCCCGCCAATCACGCCCTCTTCGTGGCGATCATGAGCTACAACGGCGCCGTCAACTTCGGCCTGCTGGCCGACTACGACTCGATGCACGATCTCGACGTCCTCGCGCGTGGCATCGAGACCTCGATAACCGAGCTCGTGGAGGCCGCCGAAGAGGCGCTCGTCGAGACGGTGGACGAGGAGCAGCCCGCGCGGGCATAGCCGGCGGCCCCCCGCGGGGCGGGCGAGTTGGCCACGGACTTGAGCGAACGCGTGCGGGACGGTGATGGCCGCCACAGCCAGCGGTAGCCTCGGGCGCCGATGTCGCTCTCGGTGCAGATCGGGCTGCTGCTTGCGGTCGGGACGGCGTTCGGGTCGGTGCTCGGCTTCCTCTACAAGCAGCGCGGCGCGGCCGAGTCACCCGCCGTCGAGATCACGAAGCCGATTCGCAGCACGATCGGGCTGTTTCGCTCCCGCTGGTACCTGCTCGGGATCGCGATCGCGCTCGGGTCGTGGGGGCTCCACGTCGCGGCGCTGGCGCTGGCGCCGATCTCACTCGTCCAGGCGGTGATCGCCGGCGGCCTGGTGCTGCTGACGGTGACCGCCGATCGCCTGTTCGGCTATCGGGTGACGAGGCGCGAGTGGATCGGAGTCGGGCTGGCGGCGCTTGGGCTGGCCTTCCTCGCCGCGACGCTCGAGGGCGGCGGTTCGGAGGCCTACTCCTCCTACGAAGTCGGGCGCCTCGCGAGCTGGACGATCGCGCTCTCGGTCCTCGCCACAGGCGTCGCCCTAGCAGCTCGTAACGGCCCTCACGCCGGCGTCATGCTCGGAGCCTCGGCCGGCCTCTGGTGGGCGGCGTCGGACACCTCGATCAAAGCGCTGTCCGACCAGCTCGGCGACGGCGTGGTCGGAGTCCTGATCGACCCGCTGGCGCTGATCATCTTCCTGGCCTCGTTCGTCGGCCTGCTGGTCTCGGCACGCAGCCTTCAGATCGGCAAGCCCGTGCCGGTGATCGCCGTGACCAGCGTCGCCGCCAACGTGATGACGATCGCCTCGGGCCCGATCGTCTTCGCCGAGCCGTTGCCCGAGGGCACCGCCGACGTGGTGTTGCGAATCCTCGCCTTCTGCCTCGTGATCGGCGCCGCCGCGCTGATCCCTGCGCCACGGTCGGCGGACAAGGCGCCCGGGGCCCACCCGACCGGACCAGGCCCCAGCGTCTCTGGGACCGGATAGGCGCTAACGGTCGCGAGCTCCACGGAGGTCGGGCCCCGGCTTGGCATTGCCGGTCGCAAGCCCGAACGGTTGTCGGTTGCCGGCCGGCGAGCCGAGCCGTAAGTTCCGTCCGTGGAGGGAAGCCGAGCCAGGGCGGCGCTGGGAGCGCTGGCCGCACTGACGATCGCGAGCGCTGCCGGGCCGTCCGCGAGCTCCGCTGATCCCGGCGGGGGATCGCAGAGGGCCGCGGCCCCCTCGCAGCAGGGCTCCGAGGGCAAGGTCCTGCGCTCGACCGTCCGCCGCACGCGCTTCGGCGTTCCTCACATCAAGGCACCGAACATCAAGAGCCTGGCGGCCGGATACGCCTACTCGTTCGCCCAGGACAACATCTGCACGATCGCGAGCGAGTACGTGACGGTCAACGGTCAGCGCTCGAAGTTCTTCGGCCCCGACGCCAACTGGTACTTCTCGGGCAACGGCTCGGTGTATGAGAACGTCGACGCCGACGTCTACTTCCGCTGGGCGAAGAAGCGGCGGATCGTCGAGAAGCTGCTCAAGCAGCCGGCACCGATCGGCCCCAAGAAGGGCGTGCGCAAGGGTGTCGAGGGCTACGTCGCCGGCTACAACGCCTACCTCGACGACGTCGGCCGGGGCGGCATCGGAGACCCAGCCTGCCGCGGCGAGAAGTGGGTGCGAAAGATCAGCGTCAAGGACGCCTACAGGCGCTTCTTCCAGCTCGGGATACTGGCGAGCTCGGGAGCAACGATCGATGGCATCGCAACCGCCGAGCCGACCTCGCCTGCGCTCGCCGCCGAGGGCGACGCCAGGCGCGCCGAGATGATCTCCAGCGGCGAGGGGCTCGAGCGCCTCCAGCCCAACGCCGGCTCCAACGCCTACGGGTTCGGCGAGGAAGCGACCCGAAACGGCAAGGGCCTCGTGCTTGGCAACCCGCACTTTCCCTGGGACGGCTCGGAGCGGCTCTACCAGGCTCATCTGACGATCCCGGGCGAGCTCGACGTCGAGGGGGGCTCGCTCTACGGCGTGCCGCTGATCCTGATCGGCTGGACTCGCGGCCTCGCGTGGTCGCACACGGTCGCCACCGCCTGGCGCTTCACGCCGTTCAAGCTCCAGCTCGGCGAGGACCCCTACACCTACGTCGTCGACGGCGAGCCCAAGCAGATGCGCGCGACGAAGGTCACGGTGCCGTTTGCCGGCGGCGGCGAGGAGAAGCGGACGGTCTACTCGACGAAGTACGGGCCGATGATCACCGACTTGGTCGGCATCCCGCTGCCGTGGACCGACGGCTCGGGCTATGCGCTGCGCGACGTCAACGCCTCGAACTTCCGCTACCTGAACCACTTCTACGACAACAATTACGCCCAGACGGTCGAGCAGTACGACCGCATCCAGCGCCGCTATCAGGGCATCCCGTGGGTCAACTCGATCGCCGCCGACAGCAGGGGACGCGCCTACTACTCGATGCAGGGTGCGATCCCCAACGTCCCCGACGAGCTCGCGGCGCGCTGCAACGTCGCCGAGGCCGGGTTCGAGACTCTCGGGCTGCCGATCCTCGACGGCTCGCGCGGCGACTGCAACTGGGAGAACGATCCGCGGGCGACGGCGCCCGGCACCTTCCGCCCGGCCGAGGTGCCGACGCTGTTTCGCGACGACTACGTCCACAACGGCAACGACAGCCACTGGCTCACCAACCCCGACAAGCGGCTGACCGGCTTCGACCGCCTGATCGGGATCGAGGACGCCGAGCGCAGCTACCGGACGCGGATCGGCCTGATCCAGATCGAGCAGCGGCTGGCCGGCACCGACGGGCTGCCGGGCCGGGGCTTTGACCGCGAGCTGCTCGAGCGCGTGGCGCTCGGCAACCGCCAGTACCTGGGCGAGCTCTGGCGCGACGAGCTGGTGGCGCTGTGCGACGCGGCGCCGGGAGGGATGCTGCTCGGCTCCAATGGCCAGGTCGACGTCGGCGAGGCCTGCGACGTGCTGCGCGAGTGGGACCTGCGAGACGACCTCGACTCTGCCGGCGCGCCGCTCTTCCGCCGCTTCGCGACCAACCTGCTGTCCAACTTTCAGGCGCTGCCGACCGGGCTGCAGGGCGAGATCAGGCCCGGCTCGGAGTCGATCTTCACGACTCCCTACATGAACTCCGACCCGGTCCACACCCCGCGTGGCCTCAACGTCGCCAATCCGCTGGTCAGCCGGGCGCTGGCCGACGCTGTCGAGGATCTCGAGGGGGCGAGCATCCCGGTCGATGCGGGGCTTCGCGGCCAGCAGTTCACGGAGCGTGGAGGCGCGAGGATCCCGATCCACGGCGGCCCAGGCGGGCTCGGCGTCTTCAACGCGATCTCCGCCCCGTGGAATCCCGAATTCGGCTTCCAGGAGGTGATCCACGGCTCGAGCTTCATCATGGCGGCGCAGTTCAAGCGCGGAAGCTGCCCGGTGCGAGCCGACACCTTCGTCACCTACAGCCAGAGCAACGATCAGAGCTCGCGGCATGCGGCCGACTTCACGCGCGCCTTCTCGCGCAAGCGGTGGGAGCCGGCCCCGTTCTGCGCCGGCGAGGTGCGCGAGGCGACGCTGTCGAAGCGGACCCTGCGGATCGACACGGGGCGGCGGCGCTGACCTGAGCGCCTCTCGCGGTGGCTGGCGGGAGAGCCTACCGCGTGGGCCGACCGCATGCTCGGTCTGGATGCGAGTCGCTCAACCGTCCTCCGGCGGAATGCTTCCCGCCGGCGAGGGCTCGCCGTACCACTGCATGCGCCACTGATTCATCTCAACGATCTCCCTTGACTGCGCGGCGATGATCCCCTTGGCGAGCTGCCTGGCCTCGGGGTCCGAGCCCTGGTCGAGCTCGAGCCGCGCCATCCGAATCGCTCCTCGGTGGTGGGGGATCATCATGTCGATGAACTCGCGATCGAACGGCTCGGCGGACATCAGCATCTCCATGTCCATGTTCATTCCGGCGTCACCCTCGGAGATCGGCAGGCTCGCGAAATCGACTTCGCCGGCCGGCTCCTCGTAGAGGCGCTCGTGGATCGACTCGAGCTCCTCGATCTCACCCTGCTGGGCGGCGATGATCTCGGCGGCCAGCCGCTGGATCTGCGGATGCCCAGCCTGAGCCTGGGCCATCTCGGCCATCTCGACCGCCATCTCATGATGTGCCACCATCTCCACGATGAAGGCGCCGTCGATGTCGTCAACCTCGGCCCCGTCGCCCCCGCCTCCGAGCACGATCGCCAGTCCGACCGCTACGGCGAGAACCGCTGCGCCGGCCGTTGCCAGCTTCCTGGTGTTCATCTGAATTTCCCCTTCGCTTGCTTTTGAGCTGACGTGAGGCGCCAGGCCTCACTCCGGCGTACGCCGGAGGCTCAGAGCAAGAACACCTGGAGCGAGGCCGGCCCAGCGCGCGCTCGCGAATCGGGAGGGGCGCTGACCAAACGGGGCAGGGTCGGGCGTGAGAGGCGGAGCTTCGGCGATCGGGTGCGGCGCGAGAGCAGCCCCACCAGCGCCAAGGTCGAGAGCCCAAGGCTCAGCTCAGCGACCGCAAGGCAGATCGAGACCACGGTGCCGATCTCGTCGCCGTCGGCCTGATCGTGCATCGAGTGGGCTTCCGGGCTTCCGTGCGCCCAGAACAGCAACAGCGCAACACCGGCCAGCAGCGCAGCGAGCCAAGCCTTCCGCCTGCGCTCTAGGAGCGCTTCTCTCAAACGAAGCATCACCCGAAGGATAGGAGCGTCCGGAGCACCCCGCTAACCTGCCGCCGAACGAACTACCAGCCGAGTCCCCTCGCTATTGACGAGGGGAGCGGGGGAACCACAACAAGCGTTCCCGGGGCGAATGAGGCCCGACCGGCCTCTAGCGCAAGTCTCTTCTCAGCGCGAGCCCGACAGCTAACCCCGCAGGCTTTGACGAAGAGGGGCTGAATTGAAGACTCAGTTGGCGAGTGGCCGTGTCAGATCCCGTGCCCGCACCGCGATCATCTCGATCCTGGGAGCGAGCTCGCTCGCGCTGGTGGCGGCGCCAGCTTCGGCCCAGGCAGGCGGCGGCGTTTCGGCGAACGACGGCGGTGGCTCGGGTGGTCACACCTTTCCCGTTCGCGGACGACACACCTACGGCGACGGTTTCGGCGCCGGGCGAGGCCATAAGGGCCAAGACCTGCTCGCCAACTGCCGGAAGGACGTCGTGGCGGCCCGGGGCGGCAGAGTGAAGGTCGTCGACTATGAGGCCGGAGGCGCCGGCAACTACGTCGTCATCAGGGGCAAGCGCACAGGCCGGGATTACGTCTACATGCACATGCTCGATCGGATCAAGGTCCGCAGAGGTGAGCGCGTCCAGACCGGGGAGACGATCGGACTGGTCGGCTCCACGGGAAGCTCCACTGCGTGCCATCTGCACTTCGAGCTCTGGGATGGTGGCTGGTACTCGGGTGGCCGGCCGCTGGATCCGACGCGGCGCCTACGGCGCTGGGATCGCAGCAACTGAGCTTCCTTTGGCCAGCGTCTCGCCATAGACGACTGACCAGCGGCGCGGGCAGGGTGCAATCAGGGCGAGGCCGTCGAGGAACTCTTCTCAACACCTTCGTCGGCTATCTGGCCGCGGCCTGTCGGCAGCCTTGCGATGTCTTTCCGATCTTCCTTCACCGCTACCTCGTGGACGCCACGCAGAGCCGGCGCATCAGACCTCTTCTTCTGTGCCGTTGCTCTACTCGGGCCCTGTGTACTTAAAGGTCCAGAGACCGCTGTCGCGGTCGCTCATGTGGATCAGCGGTCGCTTGTCCCCGCGCTTCTGGAGGCTGACGCCCCAGAAGTCGTTGCCGGCCGCGTGGCGATACACCCCGCGGCGACGGATGCCGTCGCCGTCGAATGAGACGACGTAGAGTCCCGCGGCGTACCATGCCAGGTAGCCCATGTCCTTGTGGCTGGCCCGCAGGTCGGTCGCGATCTCGTGGACCGACAGGGCTCCGGAGCCCGAGGCGAACTTCTGGTTCAGCGCTTGCGCCGGGGCAAACGAATCGATGTACCTGCCGGTCTTGTAGTTGTACTGGTTGAGGTAGCCCCAGCCGTCGAACAGGGACGTCACGCGGAGGTCCTCTCCGACGGTGCCGATCGGCGGCATGTCAGCGCCCTGGTAAGCCTCCTCGCCGTACTCGGGCTCATCGTTGAAGAGGATGTGCATGGCCCGGTGGCCCGTGCATCCTCCGGAGACCGTCGGCTCGTACTCGTGCCCCTTGCTCCCGCATAGATAGGAGTCGGGCGCGGCGCCGTCGTTCGACCCCGCATGGTGGTTGCCGACGATCACGACATCCCAGCCGTGGATCTCGCCCGATTCGACCTTCTCCGAGAAGAAGCAAGTCCCGCGGGTGAGGACGAGTATGCGCTCCTCGCCCTCCGAGTACTTGGCCTCATAGGCGTCGGCCTCCGGAACCTCATCGCGATCCGAGACGCCGTTGTCGTCGGTGTCCTCAGGACACCCGCTGCCCCCCCAGACCGTCGTACCTTCGGCCTTCTCGTCATCGGGGTAGTTCTCGACGATCGGCACCGTCCAGCCGAACTCCGCGCCGCCGTACTCACCGGCGTCGTCCCCAGTCGTGATCTCGAACTTGGATCGGTAGGGCGAGAAGTCCTCATCTGTGCCGAGCCAATACCTGCCGTCATTGCTCCACTCACCCTGGTGGGCGTTGCCCTCCGGCGGCGAGAAGCCGAGGAGATCCTGCTCGGGGTAGTTGGTGTCGTAGATGAACTCCGGGTTGGCGGGGTCGTTGACGTTGAGGAAGACCCAGCCCGCATCCCAGTAGGAGACTCCGAGCACGTCCTCACCGTCGATCCGCTTGAACCAGACGTCGTGGTGGAACGATTCGTCGCCGTTGGCGTCAACCTCCAACTCGCCCTCCCAATCGGGGAAGCCGGTCTCGGAGATCAGCTCGGGCCGACCAGGGTTGCTGATGTCCATGATGTCGACGTCGGTCGACCCGGCCTCGTAGTTGTCGGAGTAGACCGCGTAGGCCTTGCGCTTGTTCTCCGAGGTCCAGCCCCGCACGCTGTGCACTGAGTTGGCGAACGGCTCTCCGAAGACGTCGAAGTCCCCGGCGTGCTCGGCCAGCAGCCAGGGCTTGGTCGGGTCGGTGACGTCCCAAAGCGAGATGCCCTCCCGGCCGTTCTCGTCGCAGGCCTCGTTGTTGACGAGCAGGACATCGCCCTTGAAGTCCTTATTGTCGATATGGACGGCGTGAACTCCCTCGCCGACGTAGTCACTCGGCCCGGCGGGAATGAATCCGACCTTCTCGGGGTTCTGCGGATCGCGCACGTCGACGACGTGTACGCCGCCGTTCGGGCACTCCGGCGACCACGCCGCGAGGTACGCGAAGCCCTTGTAGTAGTGAACGTCGGCGATTCCGCCCGGCGTGTCGGTGAGCCGCAGGCGGCTGACGAGCTTCACGTTCTTGCTCGCCGGCGGTAGGTGTCCTTCGGCATTGCCGTGCTGATCGTCGGGGTGGCTCGCGGTCGCGGATTCCGGCCCCGTCTCGAGCGCGGTGTCGACCGCCTCGCTTTGAAGCAGCCTCTGCGCCCGCTCCTGCTTGGCGGATTCCGGAGCCCGGTCGCTCTGCGCCGCCGTGGCCGCTCCGACGAAACCCATGAGCGTCAGGGCCCCCAATATCACCAACAATCTGGCTCGCATCCAAGTCTCCCGTATTGGCGGCCCTGCGTGGTCGAGAGCCGCTCGTATCCCCCTGTCCGGCAGCATAGCCTCAAGTTTGACTAAAGGCGGCTTTCGACGGCGAGCGGCGTCCAGGCGCGCCGAGCGCTGATCTTTGAATCGTCTACGAGGTCGGAGGCGCCGGCAACTACGTGGTCGCCAGGGGCAAGCGCACGGCCTGGATTGCGTCTACATGCACATGCTCGATCGGATTAAGGTCCGTGGGGGCGAGCCGCATTCAGACCGGCAACTGAGCTCCGAGACTCAGCGGGAGCCGCGACGGCATGAGCGGCGCGGCTTGCCGCGGACGCGCACGAGGTAGCGGGCCGCCTCCCAGCCCGACTTGACACGGACGACCGTCCGTCCCGGGCATAGCGCCCGAAACCGCCCCGAGACCGTCTGGCGCATCGGATTGCGCCGCGGATCCTCCCGCTTGGCCCCGATCGGCCGCAGGACCTGCTTGTCGCCGGTGCTCCAGATGTGCGCCGGCGTCGGCAGCTTTGAGGCGTTGGGACGCGTCGGGTCCGGGGCGCGGAGCTCGAGCTTGACGTCTGCGCCCTCAGCGGTCGGCTGCTGACCGGTGGCGCTGAACCGGACGACCTCGCCCACCGGCACCTTGCGCCGGCCGCGAATCGAGATGCCTCCGCGGCGAAAGACGGGAATCGCGTCCGTCTTTAGTCGGTTGCCCCAGGCGCGGATCAAGCGGTAGCCGTGCCAGTAGCCGTAGTCGACACCGGTCTCCTCCGCTGGCCCGACATAGACCTCGCCGCCGGCTCCTCCGTCGGTGAAGTACGGGATGCCGGAGGCCCTGTACTTCCACATGCCCTTGATATGCCCGGTGAAGACCGCATCCGCACCGGCGGCAGCGGCAGCCTGTTCGAACAGGGCGTTGTCGGGTGATGAGCCCTCGCCCATCGTGTGGGGGCCGGGAGTGGGCTCGGTGTGCTCCGGGCGGTCGTCCTGGGTCGGCATGTGCATGACGACGAACAGCTGGTCGCCCTCCATGCGCGCCTTCGCCGCTTCGCTGGCCAGGAAGTCGTACTGGCCTTGATTCCCCTCGGCGTCAGGAAAGGGCGGGTTCTGCAACGGATCGCAGTTGGTGATCCCGAAGCAGGAATTGTCGATGAAGACCCAGCGCACCGGGCCGAACTCGACGGCGTAATGCGACGACGCGCCGGGCGGGTCGGAGGCCGGGCGCCGTCTCGGCATCAGACCGGGTACGCGGTAGGGACGAGCGTCGCCGAACGGATACGGCCGCCGCGCGAAGACGCTCATGTAGTTGGAGAGATCGCCCATCGGATCGACGCCGTCCGGGAACCCCGGCCGGGCCTCGCGGTCATGGTTGCCGACGGCTGCGAAGTAGGGGATCTTGCGGCGGTCGTAGGGGCGCATCAGGCTCCGCCACCGCTTCAGGTTCGCGACGGTGCCGTTCGCATCCTTGTCGGCCGAGGAGGTGACGAGGTCGGGCTGGTAGCGGCCCGATTGCCTGACTACCTTGGGGAAGATCCGCAGCCCGTCGGGATCGTTCCAGTGATCCTCGCCGAAGTGGATGAAGCTGGCTCCATGCTTGGGTATCGGCGGCCAGGGGCTCTTCACGGCCTGAGCCGACAGCGGCGAGGCGAGCAGAGCTGCCGTGATTGCTGTGCACGAGAGCATCGTCCAGCGCCCACGTGCGCCTGAGCCGATCGGGACCGAGATACGCT
>JACDBR010000170.1 GCA_013694825.1 Solirubrobacterales bacterium | reverse complement strand
CTTGTAGGCCGGCAGGCCGGCGACGTCGTCGCCGTCGATCTCGATCCGGCCCGCCGTCGGCTGCTCGAAGCCGGCGATCATCCGCAACGTCGTCGTCTTGCCACAGCCCGACGGGCCGAGCATCGTGAAGAACCCACCCTGGGCAATCTCGAGATCGAGCTCGCGCACGGCGACGAAATCGCCGAAGGCCTTCGTAACCCCCTGCAGGCGGACGTTTGGCAGCGCGTCACCGTTCGCCGCGGCCGATGAATCCTCCAAGCTCTGAGTCCCTCCTGCTCGTACCATCCCGTGCGACCCGACGGCCTGGCCATCGGCCGCCAGCCCTGGGCTCCGATCAGGCTAAGCGGCGCCTCCGAAGCGCGCAAGGGGCCGGAAGTCCCAAAACCCTGGATGCATTTTATACGGTTTGTATAAACGGAAGGGCCGATCTTGAACCGTAATCCCGTTGCGCTCCACCGCAGGGGCCAGCTACGGTTGTACGAAACGTTGGGATCGATCGCGTGCCCCGGTCGTTGCGCGGGGGGCGCGGAGAGGTGGATCAGATGGCGACGAGTCCCGTAGCAGTCGAACGGCCGGCCGGATCGGAGCTGGCGGGCATGGACCTTCAAGAGGCCGCCCGGCGACATCTGTGGCTGCACTTCACGCGCATGGGCTCCTACGACGCCCAGCACGAGATCCCGATCATCACGCGCGGCGAGGGTCCGTACGTCTGGGACGAGCACGGCAACCGCTACCTCGACGGCCTCTCGGCGCTGTTCTGCTCCAATGCCGGCCACGGGCGCGCCGAGATCGGCGAGGCGATGTCGCGCCAGGTGGGTGAGCTCGACTTCGTCACCAATTGGAGCTACGCGCACCCGAGGGCGATCGAGCTGGCGACCAGGATCGCATCGCTGACCCCCGGCGACCTCAACCGCGTCTTCTTCACCTCCGGCGGCGGCGAGGCGGTCGAGTCGGCGATCAAGCTCTCGCGCGCTTACCACCGGCTGCACGGCAAGGGCCAGAAGCACAAGCTCATCGCCCGCGAGATCGCATACCACGGCACGTCGCTCGGCGCACTCGCCGCGACCGGCATAACCAGCCTCAAGGTGCCCTTCGAGCCCGTCACCCCGGGTGGCGTCCATGCCCCCAACACGAACGAGTACCGCTGGCCCGAGGGTCGCGACCAGCTATGGGCCGCCGACCAGATCGAGGAGCGGATCGTCTTCGAGGGGCCCGAGACGGTCGCGGCGGTGATCCTCGAGCCGCTTCAGAACGCCGGCGGCTGCATTCCGCCGCAGGAGGGCTACTTCCAGCGCGTGCGCGAGATCTGTGACCGCCACGACGTGCTGCTGATCTCCGACGAGGTGATCTGCGCCTGGGGGCGGCTCGGTCACTACTTCGGCTGCCAGCGCTACGACTACCTGCCCGACGTGATCACCTCGGCGAAGGCGCTCACCTCGGCCCACGCTCCGATGGGGGCGATGATCGTCTCTGACCGGATCGCCGAGCCGTTCATGCACGGCACGGCGATGTTCGCCCACGGCTTCACCTTCGCCGGGCACCCGGTGGCCGCGGCCGCGGCGCTCGCCAACCTCGACATCTTCGAGCGCGAGGATCTCTGCGGGCACGTGCGCCGCAAGCAGGGTGAGTTCCGCGGCATGCTGGAGTCGCTGCGCGACATCCCAATCGTCGGGGACGTACGCGGCGACGGCTTCTTCCAGGCGATCGAGCTGGTCCGCGACCAGGACACGAAGGAGAGCTTCGACGACGAGGAATCCGAGTGGCTCCTGCGCGGCTTCCTCTCCGGCGAGCTCTACCGGCGCGGGCTGATCTGCCGGGCCGACGACCGCGGCGACCCGGTGATCCAGCTCGCCCCGACCCTGATCTGCGACTCGGAGCAGTTCGAGGAGATGGAGGCCGTCCTGCGGCCGACCCTCGAGGAGGCCTCGAAGCGGCTGCACGAGCGTTGAGCGGATGCTGACGCTGGGCAGCCTCGTCACCGACTGCGGGCTCGAGCTCGCGACCGGGCAGGCGGCGGCCGGACGGCGGATCCGCTGGGTTCACATGTCCGAGCTCACCGACCCGACTCCATGGCTGTCGGGTGGGGAGCTGCTGCTGACGACCGGGATCTCGCTGAAAGCGCCCGACGACCAGCGCGACTTCGTCGCCCGGCTCGACGACCACGGCGTCGCCGGGCTCGGCTTCGGCACCGGGCTCGGCCACGACGAGCTGCCGGGGCCGGTCCTGGCCGAGGCGACCGAGCGCGGCCTGCCGGTGTTCGAGGTCCCCTACGAGCAGCCGTTCATCGCGATCACCGAGCGGGCCTTCTCGCGCCTGGTCAACGAGCAGCACGATGTGCTCGAGCGCGGCACCCGGGTCCACGAGCGCCTC
>JACDBR010000162.1 GCA_013694825.1 Solirubrobacterales bacterium | reverse complement strand
CTCGATGGCCAGCGCGACCGCGATCACGGCCCTCGTGTATCTCACCGACATCGCCAAGGGCCTGGGCGACAGCGGCGCGCTGGCAAGCCTTCGCGGTCAGCTCGAGGGTGTCGACGGTGGCGCTCCGCAGACGATCCTGATCCTGGGCTCCGACAAGCGCAGCAACACGCCAGGCGATCCAGGCCGTTCCGATACCACGATCCTGTTGCGGGTCGATCCCGACAAGGGCGCGATCTCGCTGCTCTCGATTCCACGTGATCTCCGGGTCCAGGTGCCCGGGTACGAGGGCGACCGCAAGTTCAACGAGGCCTACGCGCTCGGTGGGCCCGACCTGACGCTCGAGGTCGTCAAGCAGCTGACCGGGGAGCCGGTCAACCACGTAGTGAACATCGACTTCCTCGGCTTCGCCGACGCCGTCAACTCGATCGACTGCGTCTACATCGATGTCGACCGCCGCTACTTGATCCCACCTGAGTCCGGGTACGCCGAGATCGATATCGAGGCCGGCTACCAGCGCCTCTGCGGCCTCAAGGCGCTCCAGTACGTGCGCTACCGCCAGACCGACGACGACCTCGTGCGTTCTGCCCGCCAGCAGGACTTTCTGCGCGAGGCGCGCCAGAAGGTGCCGCCTTCGAAGCTGATCTCCGACCGTAACGAACTGCTCAAGGTCTTCACCGACTACACCACCTCGGACATCAACGACCCGGTGACCCTGCTGGAGTTCATCAAGACCCTCGTCAGGGTTGGCGACGTCCCGGTCAACGAGGTCCAGTTTCCAGCTGTATACGGCGAGGAGGGAACCGGATTCGTCGAGGCGAGCGACGAGGCGATCGAGGAGGCGGTTGACGAGTTCTTGGCCCAGGACGTTCCGCCCCCGCCGTCGGGCGGCTCCGGCGGCGGTGACGACCAGAAGGGCGGCGACGGTGACAAGCCCGACGAGCCCTCGGCCCCCGAGATGATCGATTCGACGTCGATGGGCCAGGCGACCGCCGACCTCGTCGACGACAAGAAGCTCAAGATCCCGGTCTACTTCCCGACCCTGTTGACGCCCGAGTCGGTGCTCAACGACGACGCCCGCTCGTTTCCGATCGATGGGCCCGGCGACGACGCCTACCGCGGCTACAAGATGGTCGCCGCGTTCACCGGACCGCGGGGCTTCCCCGAGTACTACGGCATCTCGGGAACCAACTGGCAGGAGCCGCCGATCCTCGCCAACCCGAGCGAGGTTCGAACGATCGAGGGCCGCGACTACATGCTCTTCTACGACGGCGACCGCCTGCGTCTGGTGGGCTTCCGCACGTCCGAGGGCACCTACTGGGTCAACAACACCCTCACCCAGAACCTTGGCGAGGATCAGATGCTGGCGATCGCGACGGGCCTGAAGGAGCGCGAATGAGCGAGCGCGAGCCGATCGGCGTGATCGGCATCGGCTGGGTAGGCCTCGTCACCGCCGCCTGCTTCGCCGAGCGCGGTCATCGGGTGATCGCGATGGACATCGACCGGGCCAAGATCGAGGGCCTCGACGGCGGCGAGGTCCAGATCTACGAGCCCAAGCTGGCGGATCTGGTGCGCGGCAACTCCGAGCGCCTGCGGTTCACCACCGCGATGTCTGACGTGCTGGCCGAGGCGCGCCTGCTGTTCTGCTGCGTCGACACACCGCCGACCTACTCCGGGGACGCCGACCTCTCGCAGGTCCGGGCCGTGGTCGCGGGGATCGGCGACGACGGCGAGCGGGCTCTCGTGATGAAGAGCACGGTGCCCGCCGGCACCGGGCAAGCGATCCGCCGCGACAAGCCAGGGCTCGCCTACGTCTCCTGCCCCGAGTTTCTGCGCGAGGGCTCGGCGGTCGACGACTTCCTCGGGCCCGACCGGGTGGTGATCGGCGCCGATCCGGGCGACGAGTGGGCCTCGGCGGCGGTCGCCGAGATCTACGGCCCGCTCGGCGGCGAGCTCGTTCACACGGACGTCGCCTCGGCCGAGATGATCAAGCTGGCCTCCAACGCCTTCCTCGCGACCAAGATCTCGTTCGCCAACGAGATCGCCAACGTCTGTGACGAGGTCGGTGCCGATGTCGATGAGGTCGCCCGAGGCATGGGCCTAGACAAGCGGATCGGGCCTTCGTTCCTGAAGGCGGGGATTGGTTACGGGGGCTCATGCTTCCCCAAGGACGTCTCGGCGCTGAAGATGCTGGCCGGCAACACCGGCTACCACTTCCAGCTCCTCAACGCGGTGATCGAGGTCAACGAGCTGCAGAAGCGGCGCGTGATCGCGAAACTCAACAAGCATCTCGGCTCGCTCGTCGGCAAGCGGATCGCGCTGCTCGGGCTCGCCTTCAAGCCCCACACCGACGACATGCGCGAGGCATCCAGCCTGGTGCTCGCTGCGCGCCTGCAGGGCGAGGGGGCGAGCGTCGTCGCCTACGACCCGGTCGCGATCGGGCCCGCGAGCTCCCTGCTGCCGGGAATCGAGATGGGCGCCTCGGCCGCCGAGACGCTCGACGGAGCTGACGCCGCGGTGCTCGTCACCGAGTGGCCCGAGTTCGCCGACCTCGACTGGCGCGCCGTCGCCGAGCGGATGGCCAGTCCGCTGCTGGTCGACGGGCGCAACTTCCTCGACGCCGACGCGCTGCGCGAGGCCGGCTTGACCTACGAGGGAATCGGGCGCCCGAGCAAGAGCGGGTCGCCGCTCACCGGCAAGGTTGCCCAGGGCTGATGCAGGCATTGATCCTGGTCGGCGGGCAGGGGACTCGCCTGCAACCGCTCACCCTGACGACTCCCAAGCCCGCGGTCCCCCTCGTCGACCGACCGTTCATCGCCTACATGCTCGACTGGCTGGCGTCGCATGGAATCGACGACGTGATCATGGCCTGTGGCTTTCGTGCCGCGGACCTGCGCTCGGCGCTCGGCGACCGGGCGGCCTCGGGGGCACGAATCAGCTATCTGGAGGAGTCCGAGCCGCTCGGCACCGCCGGGCCGGTCCGCCTTGCCGCCGACGAGGGCCTACTCGCGGAGCGGTTCTGCGTCCTCAACGGCGATCTGCTGACCGACATCGACCTCTCGCGGACGATCGCCGCCCACGCCGAGCATGAGGCGACCGCGACGATCTCGCTTCATCCGGTCGACGACCCGGCTCCCTTCGGCCTCGTCCGCCGCTCCGATGCCGGTGAAGTCACCGACTTCCTCGAGAAGCCCGACCCATCCGAGATCGACACCGACGAGGTCAACGCGGGCGTGTACGTGCTCGAGCGTGAGATCGTCGAGCGGATCCCCTCCGGGCGATCGGTCTCGATCGAGCGCGAGGTCTTTCCCGGGCTGATCGGACAGGGGGTCTACGGCGTTCGGCTGGACGGCTACTGGGTGGATATCGGAACCCCCGAGCGCTACTTGCAGGCGAGCTGGGACATCCTCGAAGGCACCGTCGAGACGGAGCTCGGGGCCTTGACGGACGCGAGCGACATTCTCGTCTCGCCCGGCGCGAGCGTCGATCCCGAAGCCGAGCTGATCGGTCCCGCCTTCGTCGGCGACGGCGCGATCCTGCGTGCCGGCGCCCGTGTCGAGCGGGCGGTCGTGGCCACCGGCGTCGAGATTTCAGAGGATGCGACGGTGAGCGGTTCAGTGCTGCTGCGTGACTGCCGGCTCGGCCGAGCCGCGGAGGTGGAGGGGTCCATCTTGGCTCCCCAGGTGCAGGTCGAAAGCGGCGCTCGGGTGCCGCCGGGCTCCGTGGTCGGGGCGAGTGCGCGCATCGACGCGGGCGCCGAACTGGACGCTGATGCCCGGGTCGCACCCGGCAAGGTCGCCCGATGAGCGGGTTGCGCGAGCGCATCGCCGAGGTCGACGCCTCCGATCAGCTCGGCGACGTGCTCGCGCTACCCGATCACGTGCTCGATGCGCTCTGGCGCTTCGAGTCCGCCGGCAGCCGGCCGGCCGAGGCCGCCGGCCTGGTGGTAGCCGGGATGGGAGGGTCGGCGATCGGCGCCGAGCTGGCGCGCGCCGCGCTCGGCGATCGGCTGTCGCTTCCGCTGCGCTGCGTCCGCGGTTACTCGCTCGAGCCGTGGACCACGCCGCGGCACGCGGTCTTGTGCCTCAGCTACTCGGGCGATACCGAGGAGACCTTGGCCTGCTTCGAGGCCGCCGAGGCCCTCGGCGCGCCACGCTACGTCGCCACGACGGGCGGCGCCCTCGCAGCCGCGG
>JACDBR010000042.1 GCA_013694825.1 Solirubrobacterales bacterium | reverse complement strand
GTCGACGATCGCGTCGGCCGCCCGCTCGGCCGCGTGGCCGTCCCACAGCGGCGGAGCCTCGGGCGGGGGCTCGGGACGCCTTGCCAGGCGCTCAGGGATGCTCGCGATCCGCGCCGGGTCGAGCCCGAGCAGGGTGTTGGTTCCCGCCCGCAGGGTCACCGGGCGCTCGGTGTTGTCGCGCAGCGTGAAGCAGGGAACGCGGAGGTAGGTCGTCTCCTCCTGGATCCCGCCGGAGTCCGTCAACACCGCGGCGGCGTCGGCCTCGAGCGAGAGGAAGTCGAGGTAGCCGATCGGGTCGACAAGCCGCACCCCCGGGTACTCGCGCCCGGCCAGCATCTTGCGGGTTCTCGGGTGGACCGGGAACAGCACCGGCATCGCGGCGCCGACCTCGGACAGCCGCTCCATCGCCGCCTCGAGCAGCGGCCCGTCGACCAACGCCGGGCGGTGCAGGGTGACGAGCAGGTAGGAACCCGGCTCGGCGCCGAGCGAGCGGGCGGCGCCGCGGGCGCGAAAGCGACCTTCCAGGGCGACCAGCGTGTCGATCATCGTGTTGCCGACGAAGCGCATCGCCTGCTCGCCGATGCCCTCGTCGCGCAGGTTCTCGATCGCCTCCTCGGAGTGCAGGAAGAGCAACTCGGAGACGTGATCGGTCAGCACCCGGTTGGTCTCCTCGGGCATCGTGCGATCGAAACTCCGAAGCCCCGACTCGAGGTGGGCGACCGCGATCCCGAGCTTCGACGCGCACAGCGCTGCGGCCAGGGTCGAGTTGACGTCGCCGGGGACGACGACCAGGTCGGGGCGCTCGTCGAGCAGCACCGGCTCGAGCCGCTCGAGCACGCGAGCCGTCTGGGCCGCGTGGCTTCCCGAGCCGACCTGGAGCATGTAGTCCGGGCGCGGCACCCCGAGCTCGCCGAAGAAGATGTCCGACATCGCCCCGTCGTAGTGCTGGCCGGTGTGGACGAGCAGGTTGTGGGCGTCGTCGAGCCGGCCGGTGGCCCCGATAAGCGGCGCCATCTTGACGAAGTTGGGCCGGGTGCCGACGACGTGAAGGATCCGCACGGCGCGCAGCCTATGGAGCGACGCGGAGGTCGGCGAGTTGCGGGGATCGCGAGCGGATCCTGTGGGGGTAGCCACCCCGGGCGTTGAGAAGTCCGCAGCCTGCGGGGGCGGACGATTGACATGCGGGGTTGACAACGCCATGGGTCGAGAAGCCCGCAGTTCCTCCAAAGCCCCGGCGGTCGAGGCTCGGATCAGGACTAGGGCGGGCCGTAGCCGCGGGATCCTTACGCACCGCGAGCTGGTCGAGTCGGGCCTGAGCGGACGACAGGTCTATCTCTGGCGGAAACGGGGACGCCTGCTTCCCCGCGGCCGCGGCGTCTACCTCGTCGACTCGCCGGTCGAACCCCCGGGGGCTCGGGAGATGGCCGCGGTCAAGGCGGCGGGAAGCCGCGTAGCCGTCAGCCATCCCTCGGCAGCGACCCTTCTCGGCCTCCCGATCGACCGCTCGCTCGCGGACGAAGCAGCCGCCCGCGTTCACCTGAGCACGACGACGAATCGAACGACGACGCGGCGAGACCTCCGAATCCACCGCGTCGCATCGCTCACCAACGTCGAGGTCAAATGGCTGGGCGAGCTCCCGGTGACCGCAGCCGCCCGCACGATCGCCGACCTGGCTCCGCTGTGCACTCCGCGTCACCTCGAACGAATGATCTCGGAGGCACTGGCGCTGCGACTGACGACGCGGGCGATGCTCGAGGCTCAGGTCGCGCGGTCGTCAGCGTGCAACGGCATCCTGAAGCTGCGCGCCGTCATGGCCGCCGGCGAACCCCACGTCACCGAGAGCGAGGCCGAGGAACTCTTGCTCGACATCGTCCACGGCGCAGGTCTACCCCGGCCCGAGACCAACGTCCACGTCGAGGGCTTCAGGATCGACGTCCTCTGGCGGCGAGAGCGCGTCGTCGTGGAGATCAACGGTTATGCAGCGCACTCGCGGCTCGAGACCTTCAAGCGCGACCATCGCAAGCGGCGCACCCTCCAGCTCGCTGGCTACGTCCCGCTCGAGTTCACCTACTGGGAGCTGACCGGGGAGCGTGCTCGCTGCACGGCCG
>JACDBR010000126.1 GCA_013694825.1 Solirubrobacterales bacterium | reverse complement strand
GTCTCCGTATATGAGAGAGTCATACTCACGATGATACGCTAGTCTCAGGATAGGATCCCAAGACTCGGAGGTTCCGATATGCCCGCTGAACAGAGATCGAGCGCAGCGCCCGCACCCATCGTCGCTGCGCCGGAGGATGGCGAGGCACTCTGGTTCAACCAAGATCTGCTGGTCTTCAAGGCAACGAGCGAGACCACTGGCGGCGCCTTCGCATTGTTCGAGGAGCATTCCCAGCGCGGCAAGGCGACTCCACTCCATGCGCACCCCGACGCCGACGAGAGCTTCTACGTGCTGGAGGGCGAAGTCCTGATTGAGATCGAGGGCACCCAGCAAGCTGCCGGCTCGGGCGGCTTCGTGGCGGTGCCGCGTGGGGTGCCGCATGCCTTCACCGTCACCTCCGATACCGCCATCGTCCTGACGATGATCACGCCGGGCAGCCCCGCCTTAGAAGCCTTCTTCCGCGATGCGGGCGAGCCGGCCCCAGCGCACCGGTTGCCCCCGCCCGGACCTCTCGACATCGAGCGAATTCAGGCCGCCGCAACGCGCCACGGAAGTGTTGTGATCCTGGGACCGCCGCCGTTCCCGCCGCCGGCCGGGTCCGACGCAGCCTCGCAATCTCCACACGCAGCCTGATTCGAACGAAAGAAGCCGGCGAGGGATTCATACCTCAGGATCGACCGCGCCCCGCAGCCTTGCCGACAGTCGACGCGCTATTAGGCCGGCGGCATGTGGAGCATCGGATGGTCGAGCCCGTGCTCCTCGCAGAGGCGGAAGACGCTCTCCGGCTGCATCTCGGTGCCGTAGCGCGCGCCGATCTCGGCCAGGGCCTGGGGTGAGAACTCGGGTGACGCCAGCGCCTCGGCCATCTCGTCGAAGAAGTGCTCGAACCCGGCTGGGGAGATGATCTCGAGGATCCGGCAGGGCGCGTCGTCGGGGTTCCAGAACGTGTGCCACTGATCGCGCGGCTTAAACGCGAAGTCCCCCACCTGCGCGTAGATCACGTCGTCGCCGAGCAGCGCTCCCATCCGCCCCTCGAGCACGAAGCTGTACTCGTCCTCGCGGGTATGGCGGTGCACCGGCGCGGCGAGCGTCCGGGGTGGGATCGGATGCTCGACCAGCGAGAAGCCGCCGCCGGTCTCCTCGCCGTAGGCCATGAAGCGGACGCCTAGCGAGCCAAGGTCGACCTCCTTGCCGTCGTTTGGCCCGAGGCTGCGCGGGCCCTGCGTGTGGTCGAAGCGCTCGCGGATGGGTGCGCCGGATTCCATCGTCCTACCTCCCGGTTTCATATTCA
This sequence comes from Solirubrobacterales bacterium, assembly GCA_013694825.1. Classification (GTDB taxonomy): domain Bacteria; phylum Actinomycetota; class Thermoleophilia; order Solirubrobacterales; family 70-9; genus JACDBR01. The sequence goes on along the minus strand of JACDBR010000126.1, from coordinate 990 downwards.
GTCAACATGCCTGTAGCGCGAATATATATCGCATCCCGCCCCCATGTCAATATTCGCTGTACGGCCATGAGCAGTCAAAGCAGCAAGCGCCGGTACCGCAAGCGCGCTCGGGCTGAGGGCGAGGCCCTGACGCGAGCGCGGATAACCGAAGCCGCGATGAATCTGCACGGCAGCGTCGGCCCGGCGCACACCACGATCAGCGCGGTCGCCGAGCAAGCTGGTGTGCAGCGCGGGACCGTCTACCGCCATTTCCCCGACGAAGCGGCCCTGTTCGGCGCCTGCTCGGCGCACTGGTACTCCCTGCACCCGCCGCCGGACGGTGAGGCATGGGGTGAGATCGCGGACCCGGATGAACGCCTTCGCGTCGCCCTCGGCGAGCTCTACGCCTGGTACGGCAGCGACGAGCAGATGTTCGCGAACACCTTTCGGGACGCCCCCCTCGTGCCCTCGATGCAGGCCCCCTTCGAGGCCATGCGGGCACAGTTCGAGGCCCTGATGGCGACCCTGGCTCAAGGCCGGCGCGAACGCGGCCGCGGCTCCGTGCGGACGCTCGCCGCGATCGCGCACGCCATGTCTTTCCCGACCTGGCGCTCGCTCACGCGAGACGGTGGATTGCGCGACGAGGAGGCTGTCGAGTTGATGCTGGCCACGGTCGCGGCAGCGGCGGATCTGAGGCGAAGCTGAACCCGAGCCAAAGCCGGAGCGCACGAGAACATCTGGCTTGACCCGCGTTTCGGGATACTCGGGGAGATGCCGGGCCAAGACGAGAGCGTGGAGGTCGTCGAGCGCTGGGTCGCGGCATACCGCGACCGCGACCTGGAGGCGATGAAGGCCGTCGCGGACCCCGAGATCGCGCTTCGGATGCCCACCGGAGACGTGCTCACCGGCTACGACGGCCTGGCGGCCATGACTCGCCATGGCTGGGAGGCGGAGACGCCTCACTACCCCAATCTCGACCGCTGCATCCTCAAGCACGACACGGTGTTCGCG
>JACDBR010000115.1 GCA_013694825.1 Solirubrobacterales bacterium | reverse complement strand
GAGGCGGGTGCTCGCCGGGTCCACGTCGCCGTCGCAGGCCTTGCCGACGGTCAGCGACTGATCGAACGGGGCGACCGGATGACCCGAGAGGCAGCGCACGCCCATCGACATCGTGTGGTCGACGTAACCGGCCGCCAGCTCCTCGGGCCGGATCGGCTCCAACCCGGTCGGGGGACCCGACGAGTAGCGGAAGCCGAGACCGTCGGCGGCCAGCCGGTAGCCCTTCCAGGCGCCGATCACCTGCGTGTCGTGATCGATCGTCGTCCCCTGCAAGGCGTAGACGAACCCATCGGTCTGGTCGACGACCCAGATCACGCCGTCCGAGCCGGCCGACGGCTGGGCGCCCGCCGGCAAGTGGATCGTCTCGCCGTCGATCTCGCGCGTGTAGTCGAAGTCGCCGGTCAGCTCGAGCGTGTAGAGCGGATCGCCGGCAGCGGCGTAGTAGACCGGAGTGCCGAATGCCTGATTCGAGCTGATCGACTCCGTCGCGGGCTCACCGTCTGCGATCAGCTTGCCGATCATCGTCTCGGAGTTCGGGTCGACCTGTGAGCGGTCGATCGGGGCACTCCACGGACTTCGGTCGGAGAACAACTCGGTGCGTCGTCGCTCCGGGCCTGAGGAGGCCGGCAGCACGAACGCCAAGACCGCGACGGCGAGCGCCGCGATCACGAGGGCGCCGATCAACCAGCCTCTCAGCCGCCGGGGGCCGCGCGCCGGGCCCGGGTCGCTCTCCGAGCCGCGCATCGCCGAAGCTTAGGCCGCGACCGGCACGGCGCGTCGTATCTCGCGTCTAGCAGATTCCCGAGCAGGGCCGGGAGAACGGCTTGAGGACCTTCAGGTGAGCCGCCCAGCCGCCGGCCCCGTCGAGGGCATCGTCCCAGTGGAGCGTCGAGGGCAGTCCAGCCGCCGCGTAGGGATCCGGCTCGCCGAGGCTCGTGCGGTCGAGGCGGTTCTCGAACTTGAGCGACCACGCGGCGCCGCCGTTCAGCCCGACGACGGCACCGTGGTCGGCCAGTCCTTTCAGGATCGCCTCCTGCCAGGTCGGGATCGAGAGCGCCTCGATCTCGGCGTGGCTCATGTCGAGGAAGACCACGTTGCCCATGCTGAGACGAGTGCTAGCCGCGTTGGCGTCGCCACTGCACGCCTCGCCGACCGTCAGCGACTGATCGAACGGGGCGACCGGATGACCCGAGAGGCAGCGCACGCCCATCGACATCGTGTGGTTGACGTAGCCCGCCTTGAGCTCCTCTGGCCTGATCGGCTCAATGCCCGTCGGCGGCCCCGAGGGGTAGCGGAAGCCGGAGCCGTCGGAGGCGAGGCGGTATCCCTTCCAGGCGCTGATCACCCGCGAGTCGTGGTTCACCGTCGCGCGCTGCATGGCGTAGACGAAGCCGTCGGTCTGGTCAACGACCCAGATCACGCCGTCCGAGCCGGCCGAGGGCTTGGCGCCGACCGGAACGTGGATCGTCTCGCCGTTGATCTCGCGGGTGTAGTCGAAGCCGCCGCTGAGCTCGAGCGTGTAGAGCGGGTCGCTGGCGCGCGCGTAGTAGATCGGGATGCCCCAGATCTGGTTGGAGTTGACCGACTCCGGCGCAGGGCCGCCGTCGGCCAGCATCCTGCCGATCATCGTCTCGGAGTTCGCGGCCACATCGGAGCGATCGATCCGACGGTTCCAGGGACTCTGCTCGGAGAAGAAGCTCCACTCCAGGCTGGGCCAGTTGTCGATGCTGTAAACGTCCGGCGGAGCATCGACGACGAAGGAGCGGGTCTCCGGAGTGCGGTCGGAGTTACCCGCGGCGTCCACCGCCCGGACGGAGAAGTCGTGGTCGCCGTTGGCCAGCGAGGAGTAGCGCTGTGGGCTCGAGCAGCGCTCCCATGCGCCCGCGTCGAGCCTGCAATGGAAAGTCGAACCCTCCTCGAGCGAGGTGAAGCCGTAGCTCGCCGACCGCGTGATGATCGTGCCTTGCGGGCCCGTCGTGATGTTCGTCTCCGGCGCGATGGTGTCGACGCTGAAGCTGCGGCTCACCGGGGCGCCGAGGGTGGCGCCGGACGAGTCCACGGCCTGGACCTCGAAGGCGTGTGGGCCTTCGGCCAGATCCGAGTAGGCCTGTGGACTCGAGCATGGGCTCCACTCCGCGGCGTCGAGACGACACTGGAATCCCTGCGCCGAGGCCGAGGAGGAGAACTCGAAGCTCGCCGAGCTCGTATCCACCGGGCCCTGCGGGCCGGAGCTGATCAGCGTCTCGGGCTTGGAGTGGACGACCTTGATCAGGCCACGCCCGCCCCACGTCGGCTTCGAGACGCTCAACCGTTCGCCGGCCGCGGCGGTCCGACGCACGTACCCGACCTGCAGCTGGCGATTGAGTCGGCGCTGCATCCGCTTGCGAGCCTTGATGCGCCGCGCGCGGCGCTCGTAGCGATTGCGGAGATGCTGGCGCACCTGTGGCTTTAGGCGGATCTGCGCCCTCGCCCCCATCAGAGTCGCCGGCGCGACGTCGTCGAGCTCAAAGATCAGCACGCGCTCACCGGTGTGCACCGGCCTGATCACGTCGCGCTCGAGCTTGGCGGCACGAGCCGAGCCGCCGGCCGAAAGGAAAACGATCGCGGCTAGAAGGAGAGCCGCGGCGATTCGAGTCGGTATCGGGGCCCGTAGGGACATGTGGGGTCTCCTTTCGGTGGCCGAGCCATCTCGCTGGGCGAGACCTCTGGCTTTGCGCCCCCGCCTCGCGGCGGGTTTGCCTTTGTCGTGGAGGCCCGGCTGGCCTCGCTTGTGACGTTCCTATCGGCAGGTGTGGCCGATAGCAGCGAGTCCGTGGACAGATATCCAGGCTTCGCGCATCAAGAGGTTCGGGAGACTGCCGCGGCCAAGGGCCCTGGCTTGCGCCAGGCCGGTGCCTCAGTCGCGGCGCAGGGCTCGCGCCGGCAGCGCCGCAAGGCGGCGTATCTCCGCCACGGAGAGCTCGCGGCTGACGATGATCACCGTCATGAATGCGCCCAGGCCGGTCGCCAGGCCGGCGAGCCATTCGATCGTCGACAGGCTCTCCGTGCCGAACAACGCCAGGACTCCAGCCATCACGGCGGACGCCACGAGGGTGCGAGCGACGGTCAGCGAGAGGCGCCGCAGCGAGATCCCGATCAGCTTGTGCGAGAGCCAGACGTGCGCGCCGATGAAGAAGGCGTAGGCGACGTTGGTGCCGATCACGGCTCCGAGGATGCCCAGCTCGGGAATCAGGATGACGTCGACGACCAGGTTCAGCAACACCGCGCCGATCGCTACGGGGATCCGGCGCCTGCCCTCCCCCATGTAGTTGAGCGGCGCCACCAGGAGCGGAGCGATCCCGGTCAGAAACAGATACGGCGCCAGTCCCCGCAAGATCCCGATCGACTCAGAGAACTCCGAGCCGAGCGCAAGCTCGACGATCGGTTCGGCCCAGACCGTGATCAGAGGGATAAGCATTCCCTGCACGACGAGCACGTAGCGGATCGCGCGCTCGAGCGCTCTCACCTGGGGGCGTTGGCCGGGATGGCGGGCCAGGCGTGGCGCGACTCCCTGAGCGACCGCAAGCCCGAGAAAGCCGAGGAAGGTGATCAGGCGCATCGGAGCGCTGAAGACGCCGACCGCCGCCGTGCCGAGGAAGGCGCCGATCAGCAGCACGTCGAGCGCCGCGAAGACCGAGAAGGCGCCCGCGACGACGAACATCGACCCCGCGTAGCTGACGAACTCACGCCGGCTTACCGGACTGGGGCCGGTGCCGATCAGAGGCGAGCGGCCCAGCAGCCTACCGAGCAGGAAGACGCCCAGCACAGCGCCGAGGGTGTAGCCCGCCGCCCTCCCGAACGCCGCGCCCGCGGCGCCTCCGCCCAGCAGCACGAGCGCGACCGTGGCCGTGAACTCCGTAGCTGACTCCGAGAAGACGAGCCAGAAGCCACTGCTCGTCCGCCGCATCGCGACGAAGATCACGACGACGAATCGCATCACGCTCTGGCCGACGAACGAGATCGCGACGGCCCGCAATGGCCACGCCAGCTCGGGCGTGTTGTAGAGGCTGGATATCGGACCGGCGAGCGCGAACAGCACGACTCCGATCGCGCCGGCGGTCAGCATCCTCATCGGCAGCGCCATCCCTAGGACGCCAGTGACGCCTACCGTGTCGCCGTGATGCTCGGCGACGAAGCGTGCCGCCGACTGCGTGGTGCCGACGTCGGACGGTCGGCGAAGCAGCCCGCCGATGCTGACGGCCAGGGTGAAGACGCCGAAGCCTGCCGGCCCGAGCGCGCGAACCAGATAGACGGTGATCGCCGCCGTGAAGACCGCCGTGATCACCTGCGTGGCGAAGGCGAACACGGTGTTGCGACCGATCGTGTCCCCGTCGGCCGGCGAGCGGCGCTCAGGGGCGGGAGTCATCTCTGTCAAGGCTCCATGCCGTTCACGAGTCCGGCGACCCGCGCTGCGCGTCCGCCCTCTGAAATCAGCGAGGAGCCTACTTCGCGGCCCACCGAGGCTCGGCTATCGTCCGCGCCCGGTGGGCGGCAACCGAAATTCCTGCCCGGGCTCCGCCGCGTGAGGCGGCCGATCATCATCGTCGGAACCGGGCGCTGCGGATCGACCCTCCTGCATCGGCTGCTGGCAGGCCACGATCAGCTCGCCTGGCTGTCGACCTTCAACGAGGCCTTCCCGACGCAGGCCTGGCTGACCTGGTTCTCACGCGCGTACGGGTGGCCACTCCCGGACCGGATCAAGGATCTCAAGGCGTTTCCAAAGCCCTACGAGGCCTACAGGTTCTGGGAGCATTTCCTGCCCGGGTTCTCGCGCCGGGATCGCCCTTTGACGGCGGAGGACGTCCCCGCCGGCGGGATCGACCCGGTTCGCCGCGCGACCGAGCGCATCGCGACGCTCCAGGGCAAGGAGCGCTTCCTGGTCAAGGTCACCGGGTGGTCGCGGATCGCGTACTTCGATCGCATCTTCGATGACGCTGTCTTCGTCTCGCTGCGGCGAGATCCACGCGCCGTGGTCAGCTCGTGGGTCCAGGCCGGGTGGCTGGACGTCACCAGTTCGCCCGGGAGCGAAGGCTGGGAATGGGGAGAGGTCCCGGCCGACTACCTGGCCGCATGGCGCGAGCTCGGCGGCGACCCGACGCTCTCGGCGGCGGTCAAGATTCGCCTCGACCTCGACGACATCGCACGCAACGCCGCCCGCGTTCCACAGCGCTTCCACGAGCTCTCCTACGAGGATCTGATCGCCCGGCCGGAGCCCAGCCTGCGTTCGATCTGCGGGTTCTCAGGGCTCGATTGGACACCGGCATTCGAGCGCATCGTCCGCTCGAAGCACTTCTACGACCCGCGAGGCAAGTGGCGCCGGCACCTCACCGAGGCTCAGGGGGAGCGAATCATCGAGTTCTTCGCTCGCGCCGACGCAAGCCCGGCCGCCGGATCGCCCGCCGGGCCGTCGAGCGCTCAGGGCGAGGCGGCGAAGGGCAGCTCCAGCAGCGGACCGTCCGCAGGCGTCCCCGACGGCTCGAGCGCGTAGCCCAGCTCGGCGAGCGTCGCTCCGAGCAGATCGTCGGTCGTCGCGATCTCGCCGGCGTCGAAGCGCTCGCGCCACTGGAAGTTCATGTCTCGCAGCTCGAACCGGCTGCGCAAGAACTCGTGCGCCTGCTCGGACGGCGGCAGATCACAGAAGGACGCGACCCCGTCCAGCACTCCCCGCGGCTCGGCCACGAAGCGCTCGTAGCGGACCTCGGCGTAGCGATCGGGCGCCACGCGGAGAGCCTCATCACGCGTCGAGGCGACAACGCGCCGCCACTGCACGGCGGCGAGCGCCAGCGGCGATCGATCACAGCGCTCCCAGTCGGCGAGGTCGGCGTCGGTGAGGCCGTTACGCCAAGCAGGCTCGTGCGTCCGGCTGCGCTCGCGCCAGAACGGCACGCGCAGCAGCGACTGGACGACTGCACGGCCGTCTCTGAGCACGTGGACGAAGCGGGCGTCGGGAAAGATGCTCGACAGGTAGCCGATCCGGCCCGGTCCCGTGACCTTGGCCGCGAAGCGTCGCTTGCCCTGAAAGCTCTGGATCCTCGCGATCGATGTGCGGGCACACTCACGCTCGCCCGCGCTCGCTCGCACCCCGAGCAGGTAGTCGTAGAGGAACTTCTCGCCACAGCAGCGACGCCAGAACTCATACGCCTCCGACGGACCGACCTTGAGCTTCTCCAGCCACGGCCTCCGCTGGTCGGATCGACTCACCGAGCGACGCATCGATTGGCTCAGCTCGGTCGTTCGCGACAGCAACGCGAGCGCCGGAATCCCGGGCGCTCGCTCGACGTGCTGCGAAAGCCATGCCACGTCGCGGCGGGCCGCGAACGCCTCGAAGGCGACGGTCGTGCCGCTGCGCGGCATCCCGAGGAAGAAGATTGGCCTGTCGACGCCTCGACTCATTCGGCGCCGGTCAGCGTAGCCGCCGGCGTAGGCCGGACTCGCGTGCGGCGCGGCGGCGGTAGACGAGCTCGAGTGGCAGCGTCATCGCGCTTACCAGCGCTCGCTCGGAGCGCGGCAACTCGGTTCTCCATTCCTCGCCCGAGCTGAGCCGGACCTCTCCGGTGCGAAAGCGTGACGGGTTCCCGGCGATCCCGTGACCCTGCGCGAGCCGAACGCTGCCGTCGCCGATGAAGTCGAGAGCTCCGGCTCGTTCTCGCCAGCCGGCTTGAGCCAGCACGCCCTCGATGCTCGATCGGGGTGCATCGATCAGCCGCTCGTACCTGAGCAGGTGGGTGGGTGTCCCCAGCATCGCGACGACCTCGACCCCCAGGTTGAGCGCCAGCCAGTGAGCCGCCGATGTAGCGGGTCGATCGCGACGCATCTCTCGCCAGCCTGACTCCGGGCGCGAGTCGAGCGCATGGGGTCGCTCCAGCTCCTTTGCCCACGAATGAGCGACCGCTCTCGGATCACGGACCAGATGGACGATCCTCAGATCCAGGCCGGCGATCTGCCGCAGCACCATGGCGTGCGAAGGCCACTTGCTCGCATCGACGATCAGCTCGGATCCCGAGACCGCCGCGACGCCGTCGTAGATTCGTGCCACCGCGCCCGCGTACTCGTCGACCCGAGCCCGAAACGACGGCAGTGCGGCGCCCGCGAGCAGCCGTGGAAGCTGGCGATTCCTCGCCACGGCGTCGTGGGCGGCCAGCATCCGCTCGGGGTCGACTCGCTCCCAGCCGCCGAATGCATGCTCGCCCACCTGCGCCCAGAACCGGCACTCGGCGAAGGGCTGGCCACATCCGCAGCGCTCACCGCGGCCCAGCGCGGCCGCCCAGATGTCGGTCAGCTCGCCTACCGCGAACACACCTGGAACCTGGTCGAGCATCAGCTCCAGCAGGGTGCTTCCGCTGCGACCGGCGCCCGCGATCAGCAGCACTGACGGCTGGGTGGCGGGGCTCGGTCGGCGACCTGCCGATGGCGCGCCGATCGTGCTCACGAGGTGGCGCGAATCAAGCAGCGCAGAGCACGAACCGGAGCTCCAAAGCGCGCGCAGCCGACCAGGAATCCGGTCCCCCAGGCGATGTGCATGGTGATCAGCACGACCGGGACGGCGGCAACCTGGCGAGGCTCGGCGCCGCCTCGCGAGACGCCCGTCGCGCCCAGCGCCAGCGCGTAGAGAACCGCTCCTAGCCGAGGCAGGCGCGAGAGCTTGCCGAGCGGCAGGGCGGCGGCGAGCAGGGTGAGGATGAGAAGCGGCGGCAAGACGTGGGAGCGGCGCATGCTCTCCGGGTGCGCGGCGCTGGTCTTGGCCCGAAACTGGCCGTAGCGCCAGTACTGGCGGGCGAGCGAGCGCAGGCTGTTGCGCGGGACGTAACGGGCCCCCATCTCGGGAACGCAGACGATCCGACCCCCGGCGGCCCGAAGCCGCGCGGCGAGCTCCCCGTCCTCGTTGACGGTCCAGCTCTCCTCCCAGCCCCCGTGAGCGATCAGGGTGGCCGCGCGCCAGACCCCCGTGTAGCCGGCATCGACCTCGATCTCGCGAGTGGCATTGCGAAAGCTGGCGCCGCCGACCCCGAGGCGGGTCTCCAGGGCCGCGGCGACGGCACGTGACCCCGCGTCGGTCCCGTAGGGGATCTGAGGGCCGCTGATCCACTCCGCGTCGCCACGCCGCAGGCGCGCGACGCCGTGGGCGAGATAGTCCGGCGGATAGATCGTGTGGGCATCCATGCGGGCGATGAAGCTCCCACGAGCGCTGCGCAGGCCGATGTTGAGCGCGTAGGGGATTCCTCGCTCGGGGTTGTCGAGGATCCGGATTCGTGGATCCTCGGAGGCCGCGCTCTCGAGCAGTTGCCGCGTCCGATCCGTCGAGCGCCCGTCTATGAACAGGAACTCGAGCGCACCGTCGAAGGACTGCCGTCGGAGGCCATCGAGAGTGCCCGGCAGGTAGGCCTCCTCGTCGAGCGTCGGGATCAGGACGCTGACGTCGACACGCCCCTCGCCGCTCACACCGTCTTGCGCTCGGGACTCCATCTGCTCTCGGTCGAGGTCGCCTCAGCGGGCTCCAAGGCGCCCCTGCGGTGCAATGGGGTCACTCTAACCGCCGCTAGATCACAATGCCGGGCTGATGCTCAGCGGCACACGCACCGAAACCCGCGAGGGGCGATGCTGACCAGGGTCAGATCTCTCGACTCGATCGAGCCGCTGGAGGCCGACTGGGAGCGGCTGGCCGACGCGGTCTCGGCCCCCCCGTTCGCACGCGCCGGCTGGATCAGAGCCTGGAACCAAGCCTTTGGCGGCGGCGAGCTCACGGCGGTCACCGTCGAGCGAGACGGACGGATCGCGGGGCTGCTGCCGCTGCTTCGCCGTCGTGGCGCCCTGGTCTCGCCGACCAACTGGCACACCCCGATGTTCCTCCC
>JACDBR010000056.1 GCA_013694825.1 Solirubrobacterales bacterium | reverse complement strand
GGGATGCGCCGCCGGCTCGATATCGCGGCCAGCATCGTCGTCACGCCGCAGCTGATGTTCCTCGACGAGCCGACGACAGGACTCGACCCACGCTCTCGCAACCAGGTCTGGGACATCATCCGGGCGCTCGTGGCCGGGGGGACCACGATCCTGCTCTGTACGCAGTACCTCGACGAAGCCGACCAGCTCGCCGACGGGATCGCCGTGATCGACAGCGGCCAGGTGATCGCCGAGGGCACGCCCGGCCAGCTCAAGGCCTCCGTCGGCCTCGGGACCTTGAAGGTACGGCTGCTCGACCCCGAGCAGCGCCCGAGGGCGGAGGAGCTGCTCGCTCGCGAGCTCGGCCGGGTTCACGCCGAGCCAGACCCGGCGGCCCTCTCAGCCCAGTGTGCCGACGCCGATCGTGGTGCCGAGGCCGTAGCGGCACTGTCTCGCTCCGGGGTCGGGATCGCGAACTTCTCGCTCGGTCAGCCGAGCCTCGACGAGGTCTTCCTGGCGCTGACCGGCCATCCCGCCGACGACGAGGGCGCCGCCGACGGCGCCGCGAAGGAGGAGCTGAGCGCGTGAGCACAATGCCGAGCACCAAGACCGATCAGGACGCTGTCGCCGAGCTCGGGCTGCGCAAGGCGATCGCCTCGACCGAGCGGCCCTCGCGGCCCGGCCCGGTCTCGGTCACGCTGACCTTCGGCTGGCGGGGAATGCTGAAGGTCAAGCACGTTCCCGAGCAGCTCCTCGACGTGACGATCACCCCGGTGATGTTCGTGCTGATGTTCACGTATCTGTTCGGCGGCGCGATCGCCGGCTCGACGGGTGAGTACCTGCAGTACATCCTCCCGGGGATTCTCGTGATGTCGGTTCTGTTCACGACCGTGTATTCCGGGGTCGCGCTCAACACCGACCTCACGAAGGGCGTCGTCGACCGCTTCCGCTCGCTGCCGATCTGGCCGCCGGCGCCGTTGGTCGGCTCGGTGCTCGGAGACAGCGTGCGCTACCTGCTTGCCGGGACCGTGATCATCGTGCTCGGCCTCGTGCTCGGCTATCGCCCGGGCGCCGGCGTCGTGGGCGTGCTGGCGGCGCTGGCGCTCGTCGTCGTCTTCGCCTTCGGGCTCTCCTGGGTGTTCACGACGCTCGGCCTGCTGCTTCGCTCGCCGAACGCGGTCATGAACGCCGGCTTCATGGGGATCTTTCCTCTGACCTTCCTGTCGAATGTCTTCGTCGAGCCCGAGACGCTGCCGAGTGGGCTGGAGGCGTTCGTCAACGTCAACCCGATCTCGATCCTGGCTGACGCGTCGCGCGGGCTGATGGACGGCACGGCGCAGATCGGCGACATCGCCATCGTGCTGGCGACGGCCGCCGTTCTGACCGCGATCTTCGCGCCGCTGACCTCTCGCCTCTATCGCACCAGGGCCTGAGCGCGCCCGGCCGAGCGCAGCGGGGCCGCCAGGTTCCGGTGCCCGAGGTCCTGCACGAGCTCGGACGCGTGCATTCTCCGCTTCAGGCCGGCGGCGCTCGTGCCGATCTAAACATGGATCGCGATGACCGCTCAAACCAAAGCAGACGTCCCGGCGGCGACGCTCGAGGCGCTGATGGACGCCGCCCAAGCGGTGCTGGCCGCCGACTCGCTCGAAGAGACCTTCGGACGGATAACGCGCCGGCTCAGCGCGCTGGTGCCACTCGACGACCTGGTGATCTACGAGGTCGAAGCAGGTGGCGCGCGGCTACAGCCGGTGTTCGCCGAGGGCGCTTGGGTCGAGGAGGTGATGGCGGAGAGCTTCTCGATCGACGAGGGGATCACCGGCGCCGCCGTGCGAGCGGGAAGGGTCGAGAACGTCCCTCGCTCGGACCTCGACCCCCGCTGCAGCATCGTCGCCGGGACCGACGACCAGCCCGAGGCGTTGGTCTGCGTGCCGCTGGTGGTCGACGGGCGCACGATCGCGGCGCTGAACGTCTACCGAAACGGCGCCGACGTCGCCTTCAACGAGCAGGAGGCATCCGTGATCGAGCGCTTCGCCGCGATGGCCGCGCTCGCGTTCCACTCCGCACGGCAGCGTGAGCAGCTGCGCGCCCAAGCTCGCAGCGACCCGCTCACGGGACTGCTCAACCACCGGGCGCTTCACGAGCGGCTCGAGGAGGAGCTCGAGCGCTCGCGCCGCAGTGGCCTGCCGCTCGCCGCCGTCGCCCTGGACCTCGATCACTTCAAGGCGGTCAACGACACGCACGGCCACGGCGAGGGCGACCGGACGCTGATCGAGGTCGCCAAGCGCCTGCGCTCCACGGTCCGGGCCGTGGACGCGGTCGCGCGGCTTGGTGGCGAGGAGTTCGTAGTGCTCGCCCCGGGAGTCGAGGGGGAGTTGGCGCTCCGAGCAGCGGAGCGTGCCAGGCGAGCGATCGGCGAGATCGAGATCGACGGCCTCCGGCTGAGCGCCTCGGCCGGCGTCGCCGTCTTCCCGGTTGACGCCGCCGACTGCCCGACGCTTCTCGACCGAGCCGACGCGGCCCTCTACCGCGCCAAGCGCTCAGGGCGCGACCGCACGTGCGTGGCCGAGGCCCCCCGGGAGCCGGGGGCCAAGCCTCCCGCGGACCCAATCGGCGCTCTGCCGCGTTAGGTTGCGCCCCAGCGCGCTCACGGCGTGCTCTGGGACCGGAGGCAGGACGATGACGGACGTGAACCTGCTCACTATCAAGCGCTTCTACGCCGCCTTCGACGCCGGCGACGGGGAGGCGATGGCGGCCTGCTACGGCCCCGACGTCCGCTTCTCCGACCCGGTGTTCGGGGATCTCCGCGGCGATCGGGCAGGGGCGATGTGGCGGATGCTGACCTCGGGACCCGGCGAGCTGCGGATCGAGCTGCTCGAGCACGAGGCCGACGATTCGCAGGGCTCGGCGCACTGGCGAGCCCATTACACGTTCACCGAAACCGGGCGCCCCGTCGTCAACGACATCCAGGCGAGCTTTCGCTTCGAGCGGGGGCTGATCGTCGAGCATCGCGACCGGTTCAGCTTCCATGCCTGGGCGCGTCAGGCGCTCGGGCCGGTCGGCCTGCTGCTCGGCTGGACCCCTGTCGTGCGCTCCGCGGTCAGGCGCAGGGCAGCCG
>JACDBR010000047.1 GCA_013694825.1 Solirubrobacterales bacterium | reverse complement strand
AACGAGGCGCGGCGGCCGGCTGGCGGCTGCGCTTCGCGGGAGGCGCCACGGCGGGAGCTCGGCGCTTGACCGCAGGGGCCGCCATCAGGCCCGTTCTCCCGTCAGCTTCCGCGCTGCGCGGAGGTGGGCCGAGCGGGCCCTCGGGTTGCGCTCGACCTCCTGCTCGCTCGGCGCCACGGCGCGGCGGGCGAGCGACTCGGCCTCCGGGCGTCCGCCACAGCGGCACTCAGGCAGCTCCGGCGGGCAGATGCACGGTCGCGCACGCTCGCCGAGGAAGCGCTTTACTCGCCGGTCCTCGAGCGAGTGGAAGCAGATCACCGCGAGCCGCCCGCCGATCGGAAGCTGGCCCCAGGCGGCCGGCAGAGCCCGGTCGAGCGCGCCGAGCTCGTCGTTGACCGCGATCCGAAGCGCCTGAAAGCTCCGCTTCGCCGGATGACCGCGCCCGAAGCGATAGGCCGCCGGCACCGCGTCGCGAATCGCCTCGACGAGCTCGCCGGTCGTCGCCATCGGGCGGCGGCGAACGACCTCGCGTGCGATCGCCCGTGAGTGGCGTTCCTCGCCGTAATCGCGCAGCACCTCAGCCAGCCGCTCCTCGGTCCACTCGTTGACGGCCTGTAGCGCCGAGGGCCCCGTGGTCGGGTCCATCCGCATGTCGAGCGGCGCGTCGAAGGAATAGGAGAAGCCGCGCTCGGCAGCGTCGAGTTGCATCGAGGAGACGCCGAGGTCAAGGTAGATGGCGTCCGGTGCCGCGCCTTGCGAGGCGAGCCCCTCGAGCGCGTCGGCGAAGTCGGCGCGGATGAAGCGCGAGGGCGAGTCCAACTCGCCTGAGATCTCCCGCCAGCGAAGCCCGGCGGCAGGATCGCGGTCGATGCAGATCAGCTCCCCGTTGCGCCCGAGGCGCTCGGCGACGGCACGGGCGTGGCCGCCGAAGCCGAACGTCGCGTCGACCACCGTCTCCCCCGGCTGGGGGTCGAGGAGGGCGATCAGCTCGGGCTCGAGGACTGCTACGTGGTGGGCCGGCATGACGGTAAGTGTGGCCACGAGCTCAGAGGGCTCCCCGCCCGGCACTCAGATCGTCCCGCCGCTCTGCGCGGCGAGCTCCTCGGCCATCTCGTCGGCCTGAGCGTCGATCGCCGCCTCCTCCTCGGCCCAGCGCCCCGGCTCCCAGACCTCGATGTGGTCGTCGACGCCGATCAGCTTGCAAGCGCGCGAGAGCCCGGCATGGTCGATCAGATGCCGGGGGAGGCGCACCCGGCCGGCGGAGTCGAGGCTCTCGTCCTGCGAGCGCGCGTGCAGGCGCCTGACCATCATCCGGCCCTTGCGTCCGAGCGGGCTCACGGCGCCGAGCCAGCGATCGGTGAAGCGGGCGAACTCGTCGACCGGATAGATCGCGACGCAGGTGTCGAGCGACTTGACGAGGACAACCCCACCGGAGAGCTGATCGCGGTAGCGCGCCGGAATCGTGAGCCGGTCCTTGGAGTCCAGGTTGTGCTCGTTCTCGCCGCGAAAGGCCAACCCGGGATTCCTCTCTCGAACTCGGACCCTCCGCCTCACGTTCCTCCGTGAGGAGAAGTCTGGACCGGAGTGACGAGGTGGGAGGAGCCTCGCCACCCCGGTCCCTGGATCAACTGATGCGCGGCACCGTAACCCACAATGCCCCACAACGCAACACAAACATTGCTGATGACCGCACCGATGCCGTCCGATCGGCGTGCTGAGCTCGGCGCAGATGGGCGCGACGGGCGCTTTCGCGCTCAACCATGCGATCCGGGCGCGCGTCGGAGGTTCCGCGTGGCGGCGCCGATTCCCCTTCCGGCTGCAACCGGCGTTGCAGGTAGGCTCGCCGCCCGATGAGCCAGGGCCCGCCCGGCGCCGCACCCCCGCTCGACTCGGTGCCCGTGCCGGGCGACGCCGACGACACCCGCGCCCGGCACTTCGGCGAGCTCGCGCGGGCACCACTGACGATCGGCTCGACGATGGTTCTAGCGATCGTCGCCTTCATCGTCTTGGCGAGCCAGGTCAGCATGCTCGCGGGGGTCGGCGGCGCCATCGCGGCACTGCTGCTGATGTCGGTCGTCGTCTACGCGCTCGCGTCGAGCCGGGCCAAGGCCGACTTCTTCGGTGCCTACGCCAAGCGCCGCGGGCTGGCGTGGAGCGACGCGCGCGGACGGATTCCCGGTTACACGCCGCTGCTTCGCAAGGGCGATGAGCGCTACACCGTGCTGAGCCTCAGCGGCCCGCTGCCCGGTGGGATCGACGGCGCGCTCAGTCACTACACCTACGAGGAGGAGTACCGAGACTCGGAGGGCGACCCCCAGACCACCTACTACGAGTTCACCCTCTGCATCACCGAGGTGCCCGAAGCCGCGCCGTACCTGCACGAGGTATTCGTCCAGCGGCGCGCCGGCTTCCGCTTCATGGACTCGGCCGAGGATGCCTTCCGGGAGCGCCAGCGGGTCGAGCACGAAAGCGAGGAGGTCGACCGCCGCTTCGAGATCTTCATCGCCCGGGACGACGAGATGAACCGCGCCCGCCAGCTCCTCAGCCCGACCTTCCTCGTCTGGCTCGCCGACCACACGCCCGAGAACTTCGCCTTCGAGCTGGTCAGCGGCACCCTGGTGGCAAACGTCAAGGGCCACCAGTCGAGCGCGATCGAGCTCGACTCGATCGCCGAGGCGACGGCGGCGATCGCAAAGCGGCTGCGCGCCGAGGCGAGCGAGTAGGAGCGGGGCCTCAGACCACCTGAAACAGGCCGTCCGAGTGCGCCAGCACGGCGGCGAGGATCATCAGCAGGACGGACGGGACCAGAACGAGCGCCACCACGAGCTGGATCTTCGGCGCGGCGCGCG
>JACDBR010000031.1 GCA_013694825.1 Solirubrobacterales bacterium | reverse complement strand
GGCAAGGTCCGCGAGGCGCTGCTGGGAGGCTTGGCGCAGAGCAAGATCCTCGAGATGCACGGCGAGCGCATGCTCTCTGGCGATTTCGATCCCGGCTTCAAGCTCTCCCTGCACCGCAAGGACCTGGCGATCGCGCTGCAGACGGCGCGCGAGGAGGGCGTGCCCCTGCTTGCCACCGCCCAGGCCGCGGAGCTCATGAACGCGCTGCTCGCCGGCGGCCACGGCGACGAGGACCACGCGGTCATCAGCAGCTTCTACTCCGAGCTTGCCGGCCTCGAGGCGCCGGGCAGCGCGGGCGGGTCCACGCCGTAGGCCACACGCAGAACCGCGTTGAGCGACCCCTCCGGCGCCGGCCAGTGCTCGCGGAGGAGGGCGGGACCGCCAGAGCGCAGCGCGTAGCGGAGCGCCAGCCCGGCGATGATCACGTCATCGAGCTGGCCCGCAACCGGGATGAAGTCGGGGATCAGGTCGAGCGGCACGCCAGGTAGCCGACCAGGGCGAGGAGGACGGGTTTCCAGGATCGCAACCTGCTCGCGCGAGCGTCGTTGTTTCATCGCTCCGGCGCGTCCGCTCGTGCTCCGGCGCGGAGCTCAATGACCAGCTTGCGACAAATCGCCAGCCCACCGCGACCCGCTCTAGAGGCGGTGCGAGTCGCGCTCGACGACGGTCTCGGGACGACGCTTCACGCGCTGCGTCTGCCCCGCCCTCGCTACACGGCGCGGGTCGTGGCGCTGGAGCCGAGCGAGCGCTTGGTCGAGTGGTGCGTTCGCCGCGACACCGAGTACGCGCTGATCGGCGGCTTCTACCTCCGCGCCGAGGGCGCGCCGCTCGGCGATCTGCAAATCGACGGCCGCCCGTCCGCGACGCGGCCCTTCGACGCCCCTTGGGATCGCATCCGCGCCTGCGTGCACAGCCAGGACGGGGAGGTCTCGCTGCGCTCGCGCGCCGAGCTTCCCGACGCTCCCGGCGGTGATCTGCTCCAGGCCGGCCCGATGCTGGTGGGCGCCGGCCTCAGCCTGATCGAGCCGGGGATCGACCCCGAGGGCTTCTCGGCCGGGTCACATCAGTTCGACTCGGACATCACCGTCGGGCGCTACCCGCGCGCGGCGCTGGGGCTGAGCCCGACCGAGCTGATCGCCGTCGCCTGCGACGGTCGGGCCGAGCACGAGTCCGGGCTCAGCCTCTCCGAGCTCGCGCGGGCGATGATCGCGCTCGGGGCGCAGGAGGCGATCAACCTCGACGGCGGAGGATCGGCTTCGCTGGTGGCCCGGGGCAGGCTGGTGAACACTCCGCGCGAGGAGCACGGGATCCGAATCCTCGGCGGGCGCGTCGTACCCACGGCCCTGCGCTTCACGCTGCGCTGACTTCGCCGCGGCCACGTCGCCGCCCGCGCAGACGGGCTCGCGCCGGCCACGGATCGGCCCGCGGTCCGGCTGCCACTCAAACGGTCGGTAGATCGTTGCACCGCGATCCCCGTCGCCCCGCTCAACCGTCTCGCGGCCCGCCCTGTGGGCGCGCAGAGAAGCACCCGGGCGAGCTGTGTCCTGGCCGCATTGCGATTGCCCGGGCCTAGAACGTCTTGCCGCTGCTGGGGCCGCCGGTGACCACCGGTACCCGCGAGCCAAACCGCCGCCGCCAGAGCCGCGCGCTGTTCCTCGCTTGCGCTCTCGCCCTCATTCAGCCCCGATCTCAAAATGAGCTGCGGTGGCGAGGAGGCCAGCGAGCGCAGATCCTCGGCCGCCGCCACCGTGGCGCTGTTCGTGGTCAACCTGCGGCTGTTCTCGCGGGGGTACAAGCTGCGCGGGCCTGAGCTGCCGGGCGGGGCGGCGGGTCGGGGGGCTACAGCGCCCATCCGGGCCTGGAACTCCTCCTCCGTGAACGGGTGAAGAGCTGCTCCTCGGCCTGCACGTGAGTCAGCCATGCGCGGCGCACCGCGTCATAGCTCTCCGGCGTCACCCCCAGGTGACGGGCAGCCCCTTGAAGCGGGGATCCTGCAACAGCGCGGCAACCGGGTCCTCGCTCATCGGCTTCCTTCGTCGGCTATCGGCAATGAACTGATCTCGCCATGGCAGAGCCTTGGCGCATTCCTGCGGATCGCCACGCACCCGCGCGCCTTTCAGCAACCCCTGCCCGCGGCCACCGCCTGGGATCGGGTGAGCGATTGGCTCTCGGCCCCGGTCGCCTGGATCCCCGAGCCCGGCCCCCTTCATGCCCGGATCCTTGGCGAGCTTCTCACCACTTACGAGGTCCGGGGCAACCTCGTGCCCGACGCCCTCCTGGCCGCGCTGGCCATCGAACACGGCCTCACCCTCTACTCCACCGACACCGACTTCGCGCGCTTCGGCGAGCTGCACTGGGAGAATCCGCTCGCTGGTTGATGTGGTGCGCGGCGGGTCCTGGCGGCGGGTGGGCCTCAGCCGCCGGCGCGCGAGCCGAGCCAGCGGACGGCGCGGCCGCCGAAGATCAGTGAGACGCCGGTGATCAGCAGGCCGAGAAGCACGAAGCCTGTGAACGGCAGCGGCCCCGAGCCGCCCGAGCCGCCATCCGGGACCGTCTCGCCCGTGGAGCCGCCGGGACCGCCGTCGGGCGGCGAGCCGGGGCCGCCGTCGGGGGGGTCGTTCACGTTGCGCTTGCACCCCGGCGGGTCCTCGCGCGGGTCCTTCAGCAGCAGCTCGACGTTTCGCTCGCGCTTCATGCCCTCACCCAGGGACGGTCCGGCCTGCGGGTCGTTGTAGGCGAGCGTGCGGCTGATCGAGGCTAGGTCGAGGGTGTTCAGCCCACCGGCGTCGGTATCGCTCGCCGGGGCGGTGATCGGGGCGGCCGTGTCGACGACCGTGGCCAGGATCGAGAGCGTTCCGTCGCAGTTGTCCATCAGCTCGATCAGGCGGTTCTGCGGCGGCGAGTCAACCAGCGAGGCGGTCTCTATGCCCCAGAAGTCGCCGGGTCCGCCGCGTGGCCGGTCGAACCGGGTGAGGTTGTGCTCGTGCGTGTGGCCGGCGATGTAGGCGATCGCGTTCGGGAACTGGTGCAGCAGCGACTCGAGGTCGTCGCCGAGGTGGACCGGGGTCGAGGTCCGCGGGTCCTGATCGCAGCCGGGGTTGACGTCGTGGCCGTGCTCGTCGTCGGCGGTGCAATCGCTGCCGGCCTGGGGCGGCGCCGGCGTCTCGTCGGGCACGTCGCAGGAGAGGCTTCGGATCGGATGGTGGCCGAAGACCACGATCAGCTGGTCGCGGGCCTGGGCCCGCCTGAGCTCGCCGCGCAGCCACCTGAACTGCGGGTCGTCGATGTTGCCGCTCGCCGCAGGGCCGGCGATCCCGCCCTCGCAGAGGGTGTCGATCGAGATCATCCGGATCCCCGGCTTCGGGTTCCAGGCGTAGTAGGAGGCGGCATCGTTGGAGGCCTGGTTCTGCGCCGGGTCGACGAACTCGAAGCCATGCGCGTCGCCCTGCCCGCCGGTGTCGAACAGCTCCTTGTACTGCGCCTTGTCGACGTAGCGGCGGTCGGGATCGGGGGGGACGAAGAAGACCTGTCCGGGGTTGCTCGTAACCAGATCGGCGAGGAAGTCCGGGTCGAGGACCTCGGTGATCGTCTGCTCGAAGTCCTGGGGGTTGGTCAGCGAGGCGGCCGGCACGATCGGCTTGACGCACCCGGTCCCCACCGCCTCGAAAGCGGCGTTTGCCTTCTGGTTGCCCTGCGCGAGCCCGTCGTGGTTGCCAGGAGTGACGTAGGACGGGACGTTGAGACCCCTCGCCTGGAAGGGCTTCTGGGCGCGGTTCATCAGGCCGGTGTACAGAGGCCAGTCGCCGTAGATTCCGTTGGGCTCGTCGGGGTCGTAGAACTGGAACCCCTGGGTCGCGTAGTCATCGAAGTCCTGGACACCCGCGTACTTCTCGGGGTCGGCGGTCTGGCCCATGGGCGTCTGGCCGGGGGGGCAGCTCGCGGGATCGACGCCGCTGTTGGGGTCGAGCTGCCCGCCTTCGAGCAGGGTGACGACCCAGTCGGTCTCGTTCAGCTGCTGGTTGTCGGCCTGGTCGCCGGTCAGGATCGCCAGGTCCATCTCGGAGCGATCGCCGTCGCCGTCGAGGTGCGGGCTGCGCTCGGCGAACTCGTTGAGCTGGCGAATCGAGGACTCGACCGCGAACGGCCCGAAGGCCTCCTGAGGACGCCAGGCCGCGCTGAAGGCCTTTGGGAACGGCGCGTTGGCCGTCGCGTCGACGAACTCGACCCGGGCCGGCGATTCCTCGTCGGCCAGCTGCCAGTCGGTCGTCTGCGCCATGTAGAGCAGCGAGCGCCTGCGCTTCGCGCGACCGGGCTTCGCCTTCGCCAGCTCGGTGCGAACGACCCGCGCCTCGCCCGGCCCCCTGCGCAGGAATTGAAAGCTCTCGTTGGCGTCGCCGCCGGTGATCGTCTGACGCACGGTGGTTCGGCTGAGCGTTCGGCCCGTGGCGTGGCCTGTGGTCGATCCACCGGCGCCCCTGGGCCGGCTCCTCGCCGCGGCGCGCTCACGGAGCTCGCCGGAGCGCGACCCGGAGTGGGCCTGGAAGTCAGCTCGCGGCGATGCCTCGTGGCCGTGCTCGTGGCCGTGCTCGTGCGCGTGGCAGGGGTCCCCCGCCGCGTTCCCGAGCAGCTCGCGGATCTCGGCCGGGGTCAGGCCCGAATGCTCGCGGATCTCCTCCAGCTCGTGCCGGTGCTCGCTGGCTTCGCAGTCGTTTCGTTCAAGATCATGCTCGCCGGGCGCGGTGCCGCCGCCGCCCCGGTCACCGCTGCGGCCGCCGAGCAAATCCTCGGCGCGATCCTCCACCCCGTCGACCGCCTGGCCGGCACGATCGATGAATGCATCCTCGGCGCCGTCCAGCTTTTCGGGAACGCCGGCCTGCGAGGAGCCAGCGCCCCCGCAGATCGCGAAGACCATCGCGGCCAAGGCCACGGTCCTGCGCCGGCTGGCGCCTCCCCATCCCATCGATGCTCCCGGTCCCCTCTCGCCCCGGAGTCCCCTGCAATCCCCCAGGAGTCCCCTGCGACGCCAGGCTACCGTCCGATGAGCGGGCCGGCGCCAGTAGTCGGCCTCCTCCGGATACTCCGGAAGGGAGCCGCACCCGCCGCACTCGCAGGCGGCGTGTTCTAAGCCCGGCCGCGCAAAACCATTTCAAGCGGTACGTGTGCTATCCGGCTCCGTGCCGTAGGCCACCCGGAGCACCGCGCTGAGGGACTGCTCCGGCCCCGGCCAGTGCTTGCGGAGGAGGTCGGGACCGCCCGAGCGCAGCGCGTAGCGGAGCGCCAGCGCGGCGATGATCACGTCATCGAGCTGACCCGCGACCGGGATGAAGTCCGGGATCAAGTCGAGCGGCATCGCCAGGTAGCCGACCAGGGCGAGGAGGACCAACTTCCGGCGACGCGGCACTCGCTGATCTCCAAGCAGCCGCTTCAGCATGACCAGGCAGTCCGGGATGAAGCCCGCGAGGGCGCGCGCGGCAGTTCGGCGACCCGCGATCAGGAGGACGACCACGAGCCCCAGGTATATGAACAGGGCAAGCGCGGCCCCGACGAGCAACCACGTCCTCAGCGACATAGATCGCTGATCTTGACGCGTTTCCAGGATCGCGACCTGCGCGCGCGAGGGTCCACAGCCAGGATGGGATCCGGATTACCGCCGGGCGCCTCGTACCCACCGCCCTGCGCTTCTGCGCTGCGCTGAGCTCGCCGCCGTCGCGGAGCCGCCCGCCGTGCGGGGGCTAGCCTCGAAGGCCGATGCCCTCGGATCTGCTCAGAGTCCTGACGGGCTTCTACTTCTACCCGCGCGGCGGCTCCGCGCATGCCTGTCGCGCGTTCGCCGCCGAGCTGGAGCGCGACGGCCTCGAGGTCACCCTGCTCGCGGGATCGCGGTCTGACCTCGGCGAGCACGGCTCGGCGCAGCGGTTCTTCAGCAGCTCCGACCTGCGGCCTGTCGACTTCACGCCCGCACTTCGCAGTCCCGACCCGCTCGGCTTCGAGGCCGGGCCCGGGACGGCACCGATGCACGCCTCCTACGAGGACCGGCCGCGAGCGCCCGACCCCGTATTCGCGACGCTCGCCGACGAGGCCTTCGAGCACCAGGTAGAAGCCTGGGTCGCCGAGCTCGAGCGCGCGGACGCCGCGGACGCCGACGTCCTCTACCTCCATCACCTGACCCCGCTGAACGAAGCGGCGGCGCGCGTCGTCCCCCGCATCCCGGTGATCGGGCACATCCACGGCTCGGAGCTCTTGATGCTGGAGCGAATTCTCGCCGGTCCGCCGTCGGGCTGGGTGGCAGCCGAGCGCTGGGCCGAGCGGCTCTGCGACTGGGCGGCGGCCTGCTCGTGCATCGTGGTCAACAGCCCAGAGGGGCTCTCGCGCGCGAGCGCGCTGCTCGACATCGACCCGAGCCGCTTCGAGCTGGTCGCCAATGGCTTCAGCCCCGACTTCGCCCCGCGCCGGGTTGAGCGGGCCGCGCACTGGCGCCGCCGGCTCGTCGCCGAGCCGCAGGGCTGGGCTCCCGACGAGGACCCCGGCAGCGTCCTCTACGAGGAGTCAGAGCTCGCCGCCCTGCGCGGGACGACGCTGCTGAGCGTCGGGCGCTTCACCGACGTCAAGCGGCTCGGGCTGCTGGTCGAGGCGTTCGCGAACGCTCGAGCGCGTTTCGCCACCCCCGCCGCGCTCGTCCTGCTTGGCGGCTATCCCGGCGAGTGGGAGGGCGAGCATCCGCTCGAGGCGATCGAGCGAACCGGTGCCGAGAACGTCTTCC
Organism: Solirubrobacterales bacterium; assembly: GCA_013694825.1. Taxonomy (GTDB): domain Bacteria; phylum Actinomycetota; class Thermoleophilia; order Solirubrobacterales; family 70-9; genus JACDBR01. The sequence goes on along the minus strand of JACDBR010000031.1, from coordinate 7,794 downwards.
TGGCCGGCTGGCACCCGCACGCGGCGCTGCCCGATTTCCTCAACGCCAGCGACGTGCTCGTACATCCCTCGGCCAACGAGCAGTTCGGCCAGGTGCTCGTCGAGGCGATGGCCTGCGGCCTCCCGGTGATCGCGGTCGGCCGCGGCGGCCCCGCCCTGATCGTCGACCACGGCGAGACCGGCTGGCTGATCCCTCCCGACGACCGCGAGGCGCTCGAGACGGCGCTCGTCGAAGCGGTCAACGACCCGACGCGGCGAAAGCGAATGGGTAGAGCCGCGCGCGGCGAGGCGCTCGAGTCCTACACCTGGTCTCAGCTCGGCGCCCGGCTCGCCGAGCTGGTGCGCGAGCAGAGTCGGGGAAGTCGGTCGGCGGCCACGGGGCCGGCGTAGCGCTCGGAATCGGGCCTTCCCGCCGCTGGCTAGGAGTCGAGGTGGCGGATCGAGAAGACCGTCTCGCCCCTGAACCTGCCCTGCTCGGGGACCCAGGGAAAGTAGATCACCCACTGAAGGTGAACCTGCTGCCCAACCTCCTCGAGTCCGGCGAACCGCTGCTTCAGCCTGCCCGTCATGTTGGCGACATCGAGCACGCCCTGGGGGCCGATCACGAGCGCCTGCGGCACCTACTGCATGTCGTCGAAGGCACCGAGGAAGACCCGGTAGAAGGCCTCGGCCTGATCGCGCCCCTCCCAGCTCTCGCCGGTGCTGATGAGCTCCATGACGCAGTCGTCGGTGAAGACGGCCAGCATCTCGCGCATCCGCGCCTGGAACTCGTCCTCGGTGAAGGGCCTGAAGAGCTCCTCCTCGGCCTGCACGTGGGTGAGCCAGGCCCGGCGCACGTCGTCATAGCTCTCCGGCGTCACCCCTCAAGTGACCGGGAGCCCCTTGAAGCGGGGATCCTGCAACAGCTCTGCGACCAGGTCTTCGCGCATCGGCTTCCTTCGTCGGGGGGTGGTCGATGATCTTCTCATCGACGACGCCCGCAGGCCCGGCTCGGGCGGCGTTCTACTCGAGCGAAGCGTCGGGCCGCTTGGTGTGATCAGGCCCTCGTCGCGCCGGCGCTGCTCGTCGACCCCTGAGGCGTTTGGCCCGGGCGGCAGTGGCTCAACCGACTGGAGGTCCTCCCAGGAGGAGGACGTCAACCAGCAGGAAGAGGGCTACGAGAGCCACGACCACGCCGAAAGCGCGGGCCAGGGTACGAGCCGGAAGCCGTCGCCCCACCGCGCTCCCGGCCAGGGCTCCCACCGCAGCGCACCCGCAGAGGACCAGCGTCAGCGGCCAATCCGGCTCAGCGCCGTTCGTCAGGTGGCTGATCAGCGCCGCCAGTCCCGTCAGGGTGATGATCGCCAGAGAGGTGGCGATGGCCCGGCGCAGCGGTAAGGCGAGCGCGACGGTCAGAGCCGGAACGATCAGAAAGCCGCCACCCACCCCGAAGAAGCCGGTCAGCGCTCCGACGGCCAACCCCGCCGAGCTCGCGGGCACCAGCCCCGGGCGAGGGCAATCCGCCGACTCGTCCTCCTCCGCGGCCGCTTCGCCGCGCCGGTAGGTCACGACCGCCGCGATCAGCATCACCGGCACGAAGGCGAGGATCAGCGTGCGACCGCTGACCGAGCCACTGGCGAGCGTTCCCAGATAGGCGCCGGCCGCTGCCGGCACGGAGAAGGTCGCGGCCACCCGCCAGCAGAGCTGACCGTGCAGGGCCTGCGAGCCCGCCCCGACCGAGGCGCCGAGGGCGACCACGATCAAGGAGGCGGTCGAGGCTGGGCTGACGCCTTCGCCGAGCACGTAGACGAGGACCGGCAAGGCCAGGATTGCACCGCCGCCTCCGACCGTCGCAACCACCACGCCGATCACCAGGCCGAAGGGGATCGCCAGAATTATCTCCATATATAGCTATTCAACCAGATGGCTATACTCTAGGCCGTGACTGACCTCACCCCAGAGCTGGCCGAGATCATCGCCCGGCGCTTCGCCGTCCTCGGGGAGCCGACACGGCTGCGGCTCCTCAACCTGATGCACGCCGCCGGCGAGGCATCGGTGACCGAGCTGGTGGAGGCCACCGGCGGCACCCAGGCCAACGTCTCCAAGCACCTGGGCGTGCTGCTCGGCGAACGCATGGTGACGCGCCGTCGCGAGGGCTCCCGGGCGCTCTATCAGATCGCCGATCCGACCCTGATCGAGCTCTGCGACGAGGTCTGCGCCGGCCTGCGAGACCAGCTGCGCGAGCTCAGCTCCGTGATCGAAGACGGCACGGGGCTGCGGGCATGATCTTTCGCCAGATCACTCACGACGACCTCGGATGTGCCTCCTACCTGATCGGAGACGAGAAGGCGGGTGAGGCCGCGATCGTCGATCCTCGCTTCGAGATCGACGTCTACCTCGACCTGGCCCGCTATCTCGGAGTCTCGATCGAGCACATCCTCGAGACCCACAACCACGCCGACCACGTCTCCGGCCACGGCCGCCTGGCCGCTGCGACCGGGGCGAGGATCTATATCCACCGCGAGGCCCAGCCCGACTACGAGCATGAGGCGATCGACGACGGTTTCGAGCTTGAGGTCGGCCAAGTCCTGATTCGCGCCGTGCATTCCCCCGGTCACCGACCCGAGCACACCGCTTTCGCCCTGATCGACCGCGGCCGCGGAGAGGAGCCCTGGGCCGTTCTGACCGGGGACAGCCTGTTCGTCAACGACATCGCTCGCCCCGACCTGGCGATCGATGAGCGCGAGGGGGCACGTGGGATCTACCGCTCGCTGCAGCAGAAGCTCCTCAGCCTTCCCGACAGCTGCGAGGTCTGGCCGGCGCACCTCGGTGGCTCGATGTGCGGCAGCCCTGGGATGGACATGAAGATCTCCTCCACCATCGGCTTCGAGCGTGAGCACAATCCCACCCTCGCAATCGACGACGAGGAGGAGTTCGTCGCGAAATCCATCTCGAAGCTCGGCCCGCAGCCTCCGAACTTCAAGGCGATCGTCGAACTGAACAAAGGCCCGCTGCTGACCGAAGGGGCGGAGGTCCTGCCCCTGGCTCCGCGTCAGGTCGACCAGAAGCGCTCAGAAGGCGCTCTGATCGTCGACGCCCGCACCGACCAGCAGTTCGACGATGCCCACATCCCGGGCGCGGTCTCGATCCCGATCCTCAGCGCAGGGTTCGGCTCGAAGCTGGCCTGGCTCGCCGACCGCGACCAGGAGATCGTGCTGATCGGTCGCGACGACGAGGACGGTCGGCGTGCCGCCAGGCTCGCGGTGGCCGTTGGGATCTCGAAGCTGGCCGGGTTCCTCGGCGGCGGCATGACGAGCTGGCGCCAGGAGAAGCGCGAGGTCGCGCGAATCGAGCGCCTGCCACTCGATCAGCTCAAGGAGCGAGTCGATGCTGAGGGGTTGCAGATCCTTGACGTCCGCGAGCTCTCGGAGTGGGAGGCCGGGCACATTCCCGGCTCGATCTTCGAGCCCTGGCACGACATCGACGATCTTCCGGAAGGTCTCGATCGGTCGCGGCCCGTCGCCGTGGTCTGCGGCTCGGGCCAGCGCGCGGCGGTGGCCGCGAGCCTCGTGCAGCGCTACGGGGCCGAGCACCCCATTCACGTGATCGAGGGTGGAGTGCCCAAGTGGGAGCGCCTTGGAAATCCCGTCGAAATGACGTCGCCGTGAGCGAGCTGTCGCTTGAGATCGCCACCATCGAGCAGCTTCGCTCGATCCACGCAGCCAAATCAGCAGCGCTCGCCATGTTCGATCCGATGCTGAGCAAGGTCGCGGCTGAGCGCGACGATCCCGCGTCCTCAGCCGAGGTCGCCGAGCTATTGGGCCGGATGCACAACGTCTTCTCCGGGCACCGCGCGGAGACGGCCGAGCACGCGCGCCGGCTCGCCGCGCGGCTCGGAGATCTCGGCAGCGCCCCGGCGGGCTTCCGCACAGGCGGGTTATCGCTCGCTGCCAAGGCCTGGGTTCTCGCCAACGGCTTCGGCGGCCAGGATCACGGCGCCAATGCCCGCAACGCTTTCGTCTTCGAGCACCTCGAGATAGCGTCACTGAGTCTGCTCGAACAGCTCGGTGAGCGGCAGGCTGACGGTGGGACGGCCGAGCTGGCGCGGCACTGCCTGGCCCAGGACAAGGAGATGGCCGCGACCATCGATCGCAACTGGACCAACGTCCTGACCCTGAGCCTCGCCCCCTAGGTCGCGCAGCGCACATCTGCAGCCCGGCTGACGGCCTTCGGGTCGACGGATACGGCTAGTTGGCTGGCAGCTCCTGGGCGGGAGTCAGCTCAGGGCTCGAATCCAGCCAGGGGTGTCGAGCAACCGCGTCGGCCTCGGCCTCGATCGTGTCGAGGTCGCGGTCGACAACGCTCCCGCGGAGGGCCAGCAGGTGGATATCGATGGCGACCGGCAGCGGAGCTTGAGATCGAGCGCCGACTGCGAGACGTCGATCGCCGCGGTCATCGCCCGCGCGCGGTCGCGAGCATCGGTCGTGGTGCCGAGTCGCCCGAGCGCGTCACTCATCTCGGCAGAGGCGAAGCCCACCGGCTCGAGGCGGGCCGAGGGCTAGACAAAGGTTTGAGACCAGAGGCTTCAGCGTGATCCTCGTGCCCGGCCTTGCCGAGAGAGACGTAGGCCGAACCAACGAGAGGATTTCATGCACTACGAGGACTCCTACGATCAGAGCACGCTCTGGAACCGGATCAGCATCGCGGCCCTCACACTGATGGCAGCCGCGTTCCTGTTCGCGGTGATCAGCCCGGCGGTTGCGTCCGCAGGCGCTGATGACTCAGTTGCGGGTATGCGCGACGACGGCTCAGACGACCCGATCGCGAACGAAGACGACGATGATGATGATGACGACGAGCAGGGCAGCGACGGCACTGGTCAGCAGAGCATCGGCAGCGAAAGTGGCAACACCGCCACCGGCACCACCGTCGGCACCGGCGTCTCGCACAGCGTCTCCGACAGCGGCGACAACGCAAGCGCCAACACGGCGACCGGTACCACGCAGGGAACCGGGATGTCGCACAGCGTCTCGAACAGCTCCTGACACTGGCCTCGGTGCTCCCGCTGGGCACCGAGGGTGAAGCGAGCACGAGTGGCGTCTCGTCTGGGGCGCCACTCGTTCGCTTACCCTCGTCGAGGCCCATGCCCACTTATCCGAACGAGTCGGATGTAGCCGACCTTGACTCCGCGATTGACGAGCCTTCGAATCCGGAGGAATCGCGCTGGCGGCTGCATCAAGGCGATGAGATCGTGCCGGGGAGAAGCGCGATCAAGCGGCTCGGCGGCGGCCTGCGCTACGAGGCCTACCTGGCCTGGGATGACCACCTCCGCTCCCTGGTCGTGATCAAGGTCCTTCGGCCGGGCCTCGTCGAGGACAAGCACACCCGCGAGGGCCTGCGCTCCGAGGTCGAGCTGCTCAACCGCCTCAACCATCCGGTGGTCGTGCGCAGCTTCGGCGCCGATCTCGATGGCCCGCGACCGCACGTGGTCTTGGAGCACCTCGAGGGACCACGGCTCTCCTCACTGCGGCGCAAGTACGGCCCGCTTCTGCCCGAGCAACTCGTATCGCTGGCCATCCAGCTTTGCAGCGCTATTCACTACCTGGGGGCCGAGGGCGTAATCCATCTCGACGTAAAGCCCTCGAACGTCATCATGGGAGGCCCGGCACGACTGATCGACCTCAGCGTTGCCCGTACCATCGAGCGCTGCGCCCAGATCCGGTCCCCGGTCGGAACCGATGCTTACATGGCCCCCGAGCAAGCCCGTCCCGATGATGACGTGCCGATCGGCCCGCCGGCGGATGTCTGGGGCGTGGGCGTCACCCTGTTCGAGGCGCTGGTAGGCGATCGTCCTTTCACGAAGGGGGATCGAGAGTCGAAGGTTCCCACCGAACGCTTTCCCCAGCTGGTTGAGCAGCCCCGGAAGTTGATGGACAAAGTGCCCTCCCCCCTCGCCGACCCGATCATGGCCTGCCTCGCTCGCGACCCGGCACAACGCCCGACCGCAAGCGCGCTGGCGGACGAGCTCGAGCTCGTCTTGGATCGGCTGCCGAAACCCAGGCTCTCGAAGCTCAAGCCCCGGATTCAGCGGTGAAGGCCTTGCGACGGGCGTTTGGCGCCGCGCTCAGCGGTCCGCAGCCTGGCCAATCTGCGACAAGCTGGCGGCGGCGCCCGCGGCCGCGGGTGAGCGGGTGGGCCCCTGCGACAAGATCAAGCGAGGGCAGATGGGCTCCAACGCGCGGCCCGCGGAGACCCGCCCGGGGATAGGTGTTCATAGCCCGGCCCGGTAAGTGGCGAGCACTCGCAGCCGTTATAGCGACGAGCTATAATCGTTCGCGTGGCAAAGGCGACGAAGGTCATGATCTCGGTGCCCGATGACCTGCTCGAGCGGATCGACCGCGCGGCGGGTGAGCGACGCACCAGTCGCAGCGCGTTCCTGCAGGAGGCCGCGCGGCGCGAGCTCGGCTGGCCCGACCCCGTGGCGATCGACGCCGCACTCGAGCGCGCTCGGGCCGCCCTTGCCGGCGCCGGCCGCTTCGAGTCCGCCAAGCTAATCCGTGCCGACCGCGATGCCCGCGATCGACGTCGTTAGCGACGCCAGCGTGGCCCTCAAGTGGTTCCACGCCGAGGGCGAGGAGGAGGTGCCCGAGGCCCGCGCCCTGGTCGCCGCCCACCAGGCGAGGACGGTCGCGCTGCTGGTGCTCGACCTGACCGCCTACGAGGTCGGCAACGCGCTGATGCGAGGCCGCGCGAAGGCCACGGCTGACCAGGTCGCGACCGTACTCGGGGCACTTGACGAGATCTGCCCCGCTGTCCGGCCTGACACCGACGAGCTGCGCCTGGCCGCGGAGCTCGCCGAGCGCCACGACCTGACCATCTACGACGCCGCCTACGCCGCGGTGGCCGAGAGTCGCGGAGCCACGCTCGCGACGCTCGACCGGGCGCTGCTCAAAGCAGGCCTGGGCAGCCGCCCGAGCGAGCTCAGCCAGCGGCTTGCCTCGCCGACCGCCGAAGGTCGGAAGCGAAGGAGACCGCGATGAGGTTCGCGTTCTCCGCGTGTCCACCGACGACGCCCAGGACCCGTCACTCTCGATCCCACGCCAGCTCGCGTCCTGCAAGCGCGCCATCGAGCCCGCTGCTGGCGACGTTGTAGCCCACTATTGGGACGTCGAGTCGGACCGCAAGGGACTCGCCGATCGCGGGAAGGGAGATGGCGCCGGGCTCGGCGTATCGGTGCCGCATGAAGGCGGGCTCACCGACCTGCTGGACGCCGCCGCCAACGGGCGGGTCTTCGACGCGCTGATCGTCGAGTCGATCGACCGCCTCTCGCGCATGACCGCCGACGCCACCCAGATAGAGCGCCAGCTCGAGCAGCGCGACATAGGCCTCTTCGCCGCCGACGAGCCGATGACTGCCAACGCCACCGCGATCCTCACCCGCCGCGTCAAGCAGGGCGTCGCCGAGTGGTACGTGCGCGACCTGATCGAGAAGAGCCGCCGCGGCATGGAGGAGAGCGCCCGCCAGGGCTGGCACACCGGCGGCCCCGTCCCCTACGGCTACTGCCTCGAGCAGCACCCCCACCCCAACCCGCACAAGATCCAGGCCATGCTGCGCAACCCGAAGTACACGGGCTACAACGTCTGGGGCCGCCACGGCAAGCGCCGCGGCCGCCCGTTCATCCGCCCGCGCGAGCACTGGGTCTGGAGCCCCGCACCAGTCTACGAGCCGCTCGTCCCGAAGGAGCTGTTCGAGCTCGTCGAGGAACGCGCCCGACGCAACGAGATCCGAGCCAAGTACCCACTCACCGATTACCCAC
>JACDBR010000001.1 GCA_013694825.1 Solirubrobacterales bacterium | reverse complement strand
ATCTCGAGCAGAACCTCGGCCTCGAGCGCCTCGGTGCAGCCCTCGGGGCAGCCGATGTGGAGCGTGCCGATGCCGCGCTGGTTGTGGGTGGCCACCGGCACGGCCTCGAACACGCGCGCGATCTCGTCGTCGGTGAAGCCGTCGGCCCGCAGGCGCTCGCGCGAGCTCTCCGTGACCATCTCTTGCGCGCACGGGCACGCGGTCATGCCCTGGGCCTCGACGCCGGCCATCGTCCGCGTGCCGCGCTCGGAGGCGACGGCGGTGCCGAACAGGCGGTAGATCTCCTGGCTTTCGATTCCCGAGACGGGGGCGCTGACGCGCTCGGGGTAGCGGGCGGTGATCGTCACCTCGGCGCGGCGGCCCTGCTGGCGCTCGCGGATCCGCTCGGCGATGTGCGCCGCGAGCTCCTCGGTGCGAAGCGACTCGCGCAGGACGACGCCGTCGATCGCCTCGTTGACGACCTCCTCGAAGCGCGACATGTGAACCCCGGCCTGCTCGGGGTGGAGGTCGACGGCGCACTCGAGCTCGGCAAAGTAGAGGCCCGGCTTCTCGTCGGCTCCCGGTCCTTCGACTCGGATCACCTTCTCGACCCCGCGGATGCCCACGCGGCTGAGGCTGACCTCGGTCTCGGGCCGGCCCGATTGGACGTCGGGGCTGCCGCGACCGTCGAGCGGCGCGGCGCGCCCGTCGCCGTTCGCAGGGGCGTCGGGGGGGAGCGCATCGCCCACGGCGAGGCTGCCCGAGGAGAGAGTCTGCGGACGGTCGCTCACTGTCCATGCAGCCTAGGACAGTGTGCGCGAACCGCCGGCCGGACGCTGCCAGAAAGCGGCGAATTGCAGCGGCGAACGTTTGCAACGACCGCCACAAGGCACCCCTCAAATCCCTATACTGAGCGGCGCGGCGACTTCGGCTGACTGGAGCCGTAGATCCTCTGGATCGAAGCCGTGTGGGAAGGGAGGGACGACTGGTGACGAGCTCGCGAAGGCCTTGACCGAGGTCGGCGACACCCTGACGCGCGGTGATCCACCGGCGCAGTCGGACACCGGCGCAGGCGCCCTGCCCGAATCGGAGGAGCTCCGTCAGCTGATCGCGCTTGGGCGTGAGCGCGGCCAGCTCAGCTTCGAGCAGGTCTCGCGCACGCTCGAGGAGGCCGAGGTCACCAAGGAGCAGGTCCAGGCGCTCCACGCTCATCTGGTCGAGCACGGCGTCGATGTCGTCGCCGAGGACGGGCTTTCGGTCTACTCGGACGCTCCCAGCGCCAAGCCGGACGCACGCTCGGCGCCGCGCAAGCCCGAGCTCGACCTGACCGTCGAGCCGAGCCTCGACTGCCTGCGCCTCTACCTGCGCTCGATCGGCCGCGTCGAGCTGCTCACCGCCGCCCAGGAGGTCTCGCTGGCGAAGCGGATCGAGCGGGGCGACATGCTCGCCAAGCAGCACATGGTCGAGGCCAACCTGCGGCTCGTCGTCTCGATCGCAAAGGGCTATCTGGGCCGGGGGCTGTCGTTCCTCGACCTGATCCAGGAGGGCTCTCTGGGCCTGATCCGCGCGGTCGAGAAATTCGACTACCGGCGCGGCTACAAGTTCTCCACCTACGCCACCTGGTGGATCCGCCAGGCGGTTGCGCGGGCGATCGCCGACAAGGCTCGGACGATCCGGATTCCCGTCCACATGGTCGAGAAGCTCAACCGGGTGACCCACGTCGAGCGCCAGCTCGTGCAGAGCCTGGGGCGCGAGCCGACGCCGTTCGAGATCGCGACCGAGCTCGAGATGGCCCCGCGTGACGTGCGCGAGATCTTGAGGCTGGCCCAGATGCCGATCTCGCTCGAGAAGCCGGTCGGCGACGAGGACGAATCGCAGCTCGGCGATTTCGTCGCCGACGGGACGGTGCAGGAGCCGTTCGAGACGGCGACCCAGAACCTGCAGCGAGACGATGTTCGAAAGGCGCTCGAGACGCTGCCCGAGCGCGAGCGCCAGGTGCTCGAGCTGCGCTACGGGCTGAAGGGCCGCGACCCGCTCACGCTCGAGGAGGTGGGCCGCGCGTTCGGCGTCACCCGCGAGCGGATCCGCCAGATCGAAAACAACACGCTGAAGAAGCTCAAGCAGCTGCCCGAGGCCCAGCGGCTGCGCGAGCTGGCCTGAGGAGGCCGCGGCGGGCGGCCGCGGGGCCGTCGGCTGCCATGGAGCCCCGAGGTTTCGCGTCCGCGGGCGCCGGAAAGCTCCCAGTCAACGCGGCGGGCGAGGGCTCGCCGCCAGGCTCCAACGAGGGGATGCGCAGATGTCAGGCAACAAGGACGAGGCGAAGGGGCGCGTCAAGGGCGCGACCGGCGAGTTGACCGGCGACAAGAGCCTCAAGCGCGAGGGCAAGGTCGACAAGGCGACCGGCAAGGCCAAGGACGCTGCCGACAGCGTCTCGCGCAAGGCAAAGGGAGCCCTCGGCCGCAAGCGGTAGGCAACGGGCCGCACCGGCCGGCCGCTCGCGCCGTCTCCCGGGCACCGGCAGCGGGCCCGGGCAGGAGCCGCAGCTGTCTATGCGGTTGCGACTCGCGAGGGTTGCTCGGCTCGCGCGGGCGCCTGTTCGGGCTCGTGGCCGGGCGCTTCGCCGCCATGGCCGGGCGCGTGCTCGCGGAGCGGGCGGCCGACTCGCCTGACGCCCCAGGCCAGCAGCGCGATCAGTGAGAGGGCGATCCCGAGCACGCTCAGCGGGGCGATCGTGGTCAGCCAGCTCGCGACTCCCTGCTTCTGCTCGCGCTGGAGCAGCTGGTGGTCGCTGATCACCGGTCGCGTCACGGCTTCGCCGCCGATCAGCGCGGGCACCTCGGGAGCGGGGATGGCCTCGTCGAGCGGGAGGTAGATCGGCGAGCCGAGCATCTCGTCGTCCTGGTGCAGGCGGAGCATGGTCTTCCACTCGCCGTCGACGGGGATCGGCTCGCTGGTGGTGTAGCTGCCGGGCTCGCCCGCGACGGGCTGGAGGCGGTCGACGACAAGGCCGCCGCCCTGCCAGGAGGTGACGGTGAGCCAGGAGGGCTCGTCGACCGCTGAGGGGGGCTCGATCCGCACCTCGGCGTCGGCCCACCGCCCGGCGCTCTCGCCCGCAGGCCCCGAGGCCGCGGGCGAGGTGCCGATGCTCGAGCCCGTCAGCGTGATCTGAGCGGCGACGCCGGCGGGGGTGGTCGTCTGAAG
>JACDBR010000255.1 GCA_013694825.1 Solirubrobacterales bacterium | reverse complement strand
GCTTCCAGGTGGTCCCCCTCGACCGGCTCGACGAGCTGCGCCTGTTCGCCGACGTCTCGCGGGCGACACCCGTCGTGCTGTTGATCGTGACCCTGATCCTCGACGCGCTGGCGCTGCTGATCGCCGCGGGCTGCCGCCGGACCGTCGGCTTTCGGATCGGGATCTCCCTGCTCGTCGTCGCCGGGCTCGGCTTCCTGGCCAGGTTGGTCGGGGGCCTCGTCGTCGACTCGCTGATCTCGCCGGGCGATCAGGCTGAGCCGGGGGTCGACGCGGTCTGGTCGGCGGCCACCTCGCTACTCGTCTGGCTCTCGTCGCTGACGGCGCTTGCAGGCCTGTTCATCGCTATCGCCACCTGGTTCGCCGGCCGGCTCGGCGCCGAGCGCAGACAGCACTCCGAGACGGCCGAGACCGCCTGACAGTCGCGCCTAGGCGACCTGGTCTCGACCGCGCGACTTGGCGCGGTAGAGCGCCTGGTCTACCGAGTCGAGCGCCGTGGCGCTGTCGCCCGCCCCGGCGTCGAGCGGCGTCACTCCGATGCTCGCCGTGACCCGGACCGTTCGCTCGCCGATCGCCACGGGGGAGGAGCGCAGCAGCTCGACGAGCTCGTGCGCGATCCCGCGCGCTCGCGTTTCGTCGGTGTCGTCGATCAAGGCCGCGAACTCGTCGCCGCCGATCCTCGCGAACAGATCCTGCTCGCGAAGCCGGCCACTGACGATCTCGGCGACGTGCTGGAGCACGCGGTCGCCGGCCTGGTGGCCGAGCGTGTCGTTGAGCGCCTTGAAGCCGTCGAGGTCGAGCAGCAGCAGGGCGCTCGATCGGCGGTGCCGCCGGTCGGGCCCGATCCGCTCGGTCAGCTCCTTCTCGAAGCGCGGGCGGTTTATCAGCCCGGTAAGCGAGTCGTGCTCAGCGCGGAAGCGCAGGTCGCGCTCGCCCCGCTTGCGCTCGGAGATGTCCTCGATCTGGGCGACGTAGTAGCGGGGCGCGTCGTCCTCGCCTCTGACGATCGAGACCGAGAGCATGATCCACACGTACTCGCCGTTCGCGCACAGATAGCGCTTCTCCAGCTGGTAGTTGCGGATCTCGCCGGCGGTCAGGCGAGCCAGGTAGTCGAGATCGGCGCCGAGATCGTCGGGGTGCGTGATCTCCTGGAAGGTGGATGCGAGCAGCCGCTCCGCCGGGTAGCCGGTGATCTCGCAGACCGAGCCGTTGACGCGCAGGAAGGCCCCCTCGAGCGAGACGATCGCCATGCCCGTCGGGGCATCTTCGAAGACGCGCGTGAACAGGGCCTCGGCGTCGTCGAGCGCCCTGCCGGCGGCGAGGCCTTCGGTGACGTCGCGCGAGACCAGGACCCCGCCGACGATCTGGCCCGCGTCATCGCGCAGCGGCCCGGTCTCGATCTCGGCCCAGCGGTCGGAGCCCGGCATCTGGAACGAGAAGATCGCGGTCTCGCCCTGGATCGCCTCGCGAAAGCGCGGTAGCAGCGCGGCGAACTCCGGACGGCCGGCGATGCTCTCGACCATCGAGGTTCCCTCGACCTGCTCGGACTGGTAGCCGTAGCGCTCGTGGGTGGTGCCCGTGAGCATCACCACGCGAAGCTCGGTGTCGAAGACCATTACGGAGGTCCCCGGCAACGTCTTCAGGATCCGCAGCGCGACCTCGCCGGAGCGGGTCAGGTCGCCGAGCGGCGTGGTCAGGGTCGTCAACTCAGTGCCTCCATTGAGGAGGATCGGCCGACCTCTTCGCGCGCTTGAGGGGCGAGGGAGCGTTCTCGCCCATCCGACGACGCCAGCGGGCTGCGCTCTCGACGCGTCCTACCAGCATCGAGCCGCTGTCGCGGGGCGGTCGGTTGGCCTTCGCGCGCTCTGGGAGCTCGATCTCGCGCTTGAGGATCTTGCCGGTCGGTCCCTTCGGCAGCTCGTCCATCAGATGGACCTGGCGCGGGTACTTATAGGCGGCGACGTTCTCCTTGACGTGCTCGCGCAACTCCTCCTCGGTCGCGCTCTCACCCTCGCGCAGGACGATCGCGGCCGCGACCTCCTCACCGAGCTCGTCGTGGGGCACCCCGATCACCGCGGCCTCCTCGACTGCCGGGTGCTCGTAGATGACCTCCTCGATCTCGCGCGGGTAGACGTTGTAGCCGCCACGGATGATCAGGTCCTTCTTGCGGTCGACGATGAAGAAGTAGCCCTCCTCGTCGACCTGGGCCATATCGCCGCTGTGAAACCAGCCGCCACGCATCGCCTCCTCGGTCGCATCGTCGCGCTGCCAGTAGCCCTTCATCACGTTGTGACCGCGAATCACGATCTCGCCGACCTCGCCCTGGTCGACCTCGTTGTCCTCATCGTCGACGACCTTCATCTCGACGCCCTCGATGGGGGTTCCGATCGAGCCGACCTTGCGCTCCCGGTCGGGATGGTTGAAGGAGGCCACCGGCGAGGTCTCCGACAGGCCGTAGCCCTCGAGGATCTTGCAGGCGAACTGCTCCTCGAAGCGTCGCATCACCTCGCCCGGCATCGCCGAACCGCCGGAGATGCACAGCCGCAGCGCCGAGGTGTCGACGTCGTCCTTCTTCGAGGAGGCGAGCATCGCCGAGTACATGGTCGGCACGCCGCCGAACACGGTGATCGCATCTCGCTCGAGGATCTCGAGCGCCTTGTCGGGCTCGAAGCGGGGGATCAACGAGAGGCACGCGCCGGCCGCCACCGCTCCGTTCATCGAGCAGGTTTGCCCGAAGGAGTGAAAAAGCGGCAGCGCGCCGAGCAGCACGTCGTCCTCTCCGAGGCCGATCAGCTCACGTGATCCGGCGACGGCGTTGCGGCCGAGGTTGGCGTGCGTCAGCTCGGCGCCCTTCGGCGTCCCGGTCGTGCCCGAGGTGTAGAGGATCACGGCGGTGTCGGACTCATCGCGCTCGTTCCACTCGTCGAGCGCCTCGGCGGCGCCGGCCTGCCGCTCGAACTCGCCCGGGGTGACCAGGATGCACTGGGCCCCAGCTTCCTCGGCGCCCTTGGCCGCCTCCTCCTCGAAGCCGTGCCACGCGAACAGCACCTTGGCTCCGGAGTCCTCTAGGTAGAACTTGACCTCGCGCGCCTTCAGCAACGGGTTCATCGGCACGACGACGGCTCCCGCGCGCAGCGTGCCGTAGTAGATGACCGGGAAGTAGGGGACGTTCGGCAGCATGATCCCGACCCTGTCGCCGGGCTCGACTCCCTGCTCGCGGAGCATGCCGACGATGTGCGCGCTGGCACCTCCGAGCTCCGCGTAGCTCAGCTCGACATCGTCGAGCTTGACCGCGGTCCGCTCTCCGAACTCCTCGACCGACCGCGACAGGTTCAGCGCCAGGTTCATCTCTTCCTTCGCAAGTTGATGGCGGGCGGACCCTATCCGGCTCGGGTAGCGACGCTCGCTGACCTAGGCTGGTGGCATGTCGAGGGAGATCGAGCGCAAGTTTCGCCTGGCGGCCGCCCCGGCCTGGCTCGACGATCACGACTGCGAGCCGATCGAGCAGGGTTACCTCGTCAGCGAAGGCGAGCGGGTCGAGGTCAGGCTGCGCCGCAGCGGCGGGCGAGCGTCGTTGACCGTAAAGAGCCTCGGCGGCCTCAACCGAGCCGAGGTGGTGCTGGACCTCGAGCCGAGTCAGGTCGAGACCCTCTGGCCGCTGACCGAGGGACGCCGGATCACGAAACGCCGTCATCGCGTCAGCGGTGAGCGACTTCCCGTGGAGGTCGACGTGTACGCGGGCGGCCTCGAAGGCCTGGTCGTCGCCGAGGTCGAGTTCGGATCGGAGGCCGAAGCGAACAGGTTCGAGCCGGCCGGCTGGCTGGGACGAGAGGTCACAGGCGACGAGCGCTTCGCCAACCGCAAGCTGGCAAGCGATGGACTGCCCGAGGAGGAGGACGAGCAATGAGCGACGATCCGCGCAAGTACCGGTTTCGCTCCGACGAGGGCCTCGGCGAGGCGGCCCGGCGAGTCGCGACCGGGCGGGTGGAGTCGGCGCTCGAGCAGCTCCGGCGTACCTCGGCGAGCGACGACGAGGCGACCGCCGAGGCGGTCCACGAGGCCCGCAAGGACCTGAAGAAGACGCGCTCGGTCTTGCGGCTTGTTCGCGAGGGGCTCGAGCGCGAGCGCTACCGGGAGCAGAACGCGCGCCTGCGCGATGCAGGCCGCGGGCTCGCCGGCGCCCGCGACGCCGAGGTCAAGCTCGCGACGAT
>JACDBR010000237.1 GCA_013694825.1 Solirubrobacterales bacterium | reverse complement strand
TCTGCTGCCCGGTCCCGGCGGCAACGGCGGCGGCGGCGGTGCGCCCGACCCGGGTGACGCGCTCGACGACGTGGGCGAGCTGCCGAACGACCTGCTCGATCGCAAGCGCCGTAATCGCCGCGGTGGTGGCGGCATGGGCGGCGGCGCCCAGCAACTCCTCGACTACCTCTTCCAGGACTGATGGCGACCAAGCAACCAAAGACGCGCAGTGGGCTCGCGGCCTCGCCGACGATGATCGGCGCGGTCACGACGCTGATCGCGATCGTCGCGATCTTCCTCGCCTACAACGCCAACCAGGGGCTGCCGTTCGTGCCCACCTACAGGGTCTCCGTCGAGGTTCCCAACGCCGCTCGCCTGACCGACGCCAACGAGGTCAGGATCGGCGGCAACCGGGTCGGGATCGTCGATTCGATCGACCCGGTGATGGTCGAGACCGACACCCGCAGCGCCCAGACCGGCGGCGACCCGAGCGCCGTCAGCGAGGGCGAGACGGGCGGCGTCGTCGCCCAGCTCAACCTGAAGCTCGACGAGTCCGTCGCCCCGATCCCCAAGGACTCGATCTTCCGGATCCGCTACCGCTCGTCGTTCGGGCTCAAGTTCCTCGAGATCATCCGCGGCACCGGCGACGCGGCGCCGGAGGGCTTCACCTTCATCGGCACCGACGACGAGCAGACCTGCGAGCTGCCGACCGCCTCTGCCAGCGAGTTCGCCGCCCAGGTCGAGGGCACGCCGGCCGCCAACGGCTGCTTCCAGGAGCAGGTCGAGTTCGACGACATCTACAACACCTTCAACAACCAGACCCGGCGCGCCTCGCAGACCAACCTCGCCGGCTTCGGCTCCGGATTCGCGGCCCGCGGCGTCTCGCTCAATGAGACGGTCAGGGCGCTGCCGACGCTGTTTCGCAACCTCAAGCCCGTGATGACGACGCTTGCCGACCCCGACACGAAGCTGAGCCGCTTCGTCAACGAGCTCGCCGATTCCGCCCGCGTGGTCGCCCCGATCGCCGAGCAGAACTCGACCATGTTCACCTACGCCGCCGACACCTTCACCGCGTTCAGCTCCAGCCCGACGGCCCTCCAGGAGACGATCTCCGAGGGCCCCCCGACGCTCGAGACCGGGATCAGGCTGCTGCCGCGCCAGCGCCCCTTCCTGCGCGATTTCACGACCCTGACCCGCGAGCTGCGCCCCGGCGTCGCCGATCTGCGCCCGACGCTGCCGGTGCTCAACTCGGCGATCGACGTCGGCACTCCCGTGCTGCTGCGCAGCCCGGGGCTCAACAAGCGCCTCGAGGACAACTTCCGCGCCATCCGGAGCCTGGTTTCCGAGCCGAGCACCAAGCTGGCGCTCGAGCGCCTCGGCGGGCTGTTCGACGAGGTCAAGCCGCTGGCCCGCTACATCGCTCCGGTGCAGACGACCTGCAACTACGTCACCTACTGGGGCAACTTCCTCTCCAACGCCTTCTCGGCTAAGGACTCAACCGGCTTCACGACGCGCCAGACGATCTCGACCGTCCCGCCCGGAGAGGAGCGCTTCGACACCTCCGCCATCCCGGACCCGCCGCCGCCCCTGCCCCCGATCCAGAACGAGACCGTGGTGCCGGGCGAGGTCGAGACGCCGATCGGCGGCTACTCGGGCCTCCAGGCCAACGGCCGCGCCGGAGCCGCGCTCGACCCGCCGGACGGTGGCGAGTTCAGGCCCTTCGAGCTGCCGATCCTCTACGCCCAGGGCTATGCCCCGACCGGCCAGGACGGCAAGGATTGCCAGACCGGTCAGAACGGCTACCTGCTCGGCCAGCTCCGCGCCCCGGGCCAGCGGCGAAACAACCCGGCGATCGCTGTCTCCAACCTGCCCGGCTCGCGCGGCCCGACCTCGCTCTACTGGACCAAGGGCGGCAAGCGGCGGATCGTCGACAGCCGCGTCGCCTCGCGCCAACCCGGTAGCTGGAGGAATGTGCCGTGATCAAGCGCATGCCCAACTGGCTGCTCGGGCTGATCGTGTTCACGGTGATCGCGCTGGGCGCGGTGTTCGCCTTCACCAAGAAGCTGCCCTTCGGCAACCCCTATGAGGTCCAGGCCGTGTTCACGACGGCCCAGAACATCCGCATCAACTCGCCGGTGCGGATCGCCGGCGTCGACGTCGGCACGGTGACCGCGGTGGAGCACTACGACGGCGCGCTCAACGAGGAGCTCCAGGCCCAGGTCGGGGACGCCGGCGTGCCCTCCTCCGACGCGACGGTCCCGGGTGCAGCGGTGGTGACGATGGAGATCACCGACGAGGGCCGCCCGATTAAGGAGGACGCCCAGTTCGCGCTCGAGCCGCGTCTCTTCCTCGAGGGCAACCTGCTGGTCAACGTCCAGCCCGGCACGCCGAACGCCCCCGAGGTCGACGACGACCACGTCTTCCCGGTCAACCAGACCTCGGTCTCGGTCCAGCTCGACGAGCTCCTGACCACGCTCCAGTCCGACGTGCGCGGCAACCTCCAGGGGACGCTCGACTCGCTCGGCAACGCCTTCATCAAGTACGACGGCGCCAAGGCGCTACAGGTCTTCTACCGCTCGAGCCCGGCCGCGTTCAAGAACACCTCCTACGTCAACGAGGCCTTCCTCGGCACGGAGCCGCACGACCTCTCCGACCTCGTCAAGAACCTCGACAAGGTGCTGGTCGGGCTCGATCGAGACGAGGCGGCGCTACAGGGCACGATCTCCAACTTCGCCACGGTCACCGGCTCGTTCGCCGCCGAGGACGAGGCGCTGGCCAACGCGATCGCCACACTCCCCGACGTGCTCGACGCCGCCGACCCCGCCTACGCGAACCTCAACGCCGCCTTCCCGCCGCTCCGCGCCTTCGCCCGCGAGATGCTGCCGGGAGTCCGCTCGACCCCCGAGACGCTGCGGGCCGCGACCCCGTTCATCGGCCAGGTCCGCCAGCTCGTCTCCCAGGATGAGTTGCGCGGCCTCGTCGCCGACCTGCGCCCGGCGGTGCCCGAGCTCGCCCAGCTGACCCGAGACTCGATCCCGCTGTTCGATCAGACGCGCCTGTTCTCGAGCTGCTCCAACGAGGTGCTGATCCCCTTCTCCTACAGCTCGGTCGACGTCCCGAACGCTTCGCCCTCCGCCGACGACGTGCCGATCGGGACTGACGGCGAGCCGCTCAACGTGCTCGAGGAGACCACGCGCGGGCTCAGCGGCATTAGCGGCGAGAGCCGCAGCGGCGACGCCAACGGCCAATACATCAGGCCGCTCGCGGGCAGCGGCCCCAACATCGTCCAGGTCGTGCCGGATGAGCCGCTCGGGGACGGCGGGAAGGCGATCGGGTTCACCCAGTCGCCGATCGAGGGCGCGACCCCCGACGTCCGCGACTCGGCCAAGACGCCGTTCCGAGACGACGTGCGCTGCCAGACCCAGGAGCCGCCGGACCTCAGCGCCAGCTTCGGCGGCGCTCCGGACCAGTTCACGGCGGACCTCCCCGACTCGCCGCTGCCGCTCGGCGCCCTGAAGTCGCTGGAGGAGTTCAGCGTGCTCGGCGAGAC